>NZ_JAVHUX010000028.1:0-54010 GCF_030954545.1 Serratia sp. MF1(2023)
AAAGAAATAGAGAACTACATTGATTACTATAACCACAGCCGCCTCAGAGAGAAACTAAAAGGCCTGAGTCCGGTAGAGTATCGAACCCAGGCCATGAAGGCCGCCTGAATTTACATCGTCCAACTTCTGGGGGTCAGTTCAGTGCCGCGCCCTTTCCATCACAGATGCGGAATATTGCGGCCGTAATAGATTTCCTGCATCTCTTTCCATAACAGATCGGTGATCTGCTTGCGTTCGGCGGCGCTCAGCGCCTCCGGTTCCGCGTTGAACAGGTAGTGCTTCAGATCGAAATCTTTCAGCAACATCTTGGTATGGAAGATATTTTCCTGGTAAACGTTCACGTCCATCATGTGATACAGCGCCTTGATGTCTTCCGACATAAAGTTCTGGATCGAATTGATCTCATGATCGATGTAATGTTTCACGCCGTTCACGTCGCGGGTAAAACCGCGCACGCGATAGTCCATGGTGACGATGTCGGATTCCAGCTGGTGAATTAAGTAGTTCAGCGCCTTGAGGGGCGAAATGACGCCGCAGGTCGAAACCTCGATATCGGCGCGGAAGGTGCATAGCCCGCCTTCCGGATGGCTTTCCGGGTAGGTGTGTACGCAGATATGGCTCTTGTCCAGGTGCGCAACGACCGTGTTCGGCAGCGGGCCAGGATGCTCCGACGTATCGACGTCTTTCGGATCGATCGGCTCTTCGCTGACCAGGATGGTGACGCTGGCGCCCTGCGGCTCGTAGTCCTGACGCGCGATGTTCAGAATATTGGCGCCGATGATCGAGCAGGTTTCGCTCAGGATCTCGGTCAGCCGGTTGGCGTTATATTGTTCGTCAATGTAGGCGATATAGCCGTCGCGGTCGTCCGCGGTCTTGGCGTAACAAATATCGTAAATACAAAAACTCAGGCTCTTGGTCAGGTTGTTGAAGCCGTGCAGTTTTAGCTTATGCAATTTGGGCCACCTCCTTTATCTTCTCGCTTAACGTGTTACGTTCAGGGCATTGAGCAAATATTGCGGCAGGGCAAAACTGCCGACGTGAATTGCCGGGTTGTAATAACGACAGTGTAGGCCGCTTTGGTTAAAGCGCTGTTGCAGAGTAGGCAGATCGCGCTGGCGCAGCGCCGGGTTCTGGCTCGCCCAGGCAAAGGTCATGATGCCGCCGTAATAGGTCGGGATCGCCGCCTGATAGAAGCTGACGTCGGTAAAGTAGCGGCTCAGTTTGGCGTGGCTGTTGACCGCCTCGTCCTGTTGCAGGAAGCAGACGCCGTTCTGCGCGACGAAAATGCCGCCCTCATTCAGGCAGCGGGCGCAGCCTTCATAAAACGCCGAAGTGAACAGGCTTTCGCCGGGGCCGATCGGATCGGTGCAGTCGGAGATGATCACATCGAAGGTTTCGTCGGTTTGGTTCACGAAGTTGACGCCGTCGTCGATCACCAGCTTGAAGCGCGGATCGTCATAGGCGCCGGCGCTGTGGTTGGGCAGGTACTGGCGGCAGAATTCGACGACACCGGCGTCGATCTCGACCATGGTGATCTGCTCCACGCCAGGGTGCCGGCTGACTTCGCGCAGCATGCCGCCGTCGCCGCCGCCGATGATCAGCACTTTCTTCGCCGCGCCGTGCGCCAGCAGCGGCACGTGGGTCAGCATTTCGTGATAGATGAACTCGTCACGCTCGGTGGTTTGCACCACGCCGTCGAGCGCCATCACGCGCCCCAGCACCGGGTTCTCGAAGATCACCAGATCCTGGTGATCGGTCTTCTCGCGGTACAGCACCTTCTCTACCGAGAAATACTGGCCGAAGCCCGTATGCAGCGTTTCGTACCAAATTTCTTTCTGGGTCATGTGCGGGAAACTCCGTAATAACAGCCATGAAAAATCGGCGCAACATCATAGCTAACTCTGCCTGGCGATGCACGGTTGAATTTCAGACAGAGAGAGCGTTAGGCGGGCGGGAAAGGGGAAGGGGAAGGGGAAGGAATTAGTTTGCGTAGGCCAGCAGGCTCAAAGAATCGCGCGCCAGCGATTTGCACTTCTTGGGCGTTGGAATGGCGATGCCGCTGAGATCGCGATAGCTGTCTTCGCCCAGCGCCTTCATATTGAAACTGTTGTAGTTGCTCAAATCCCAGCGGTTTTGTTGCGCGAAATAGACGATGGCGCGTTTGATTTGCGCGTTTGGCAAATCGTTGTAGCCGCAATCATTTTTCAAATAAATAAATACCGCCGTCAGATCGGCCAGATCTTCCGCCTCGGATTCATTCAGCGCCAGACTGGCGTTGGAGAAGCCCAGCATCGCCAGCAACAGCATCGATAACGTTGTTTTTTTCATCATGAAATAGGCCTGTTTGTCGTTTGCTGACGTTACCACACTTGCCTGTAAAGGCACCAAATTTTATTGCTGCCGGGCCGGCGTTGCGTTTGCCAGCCATATTCTCTTGATTGTGAGGCATAGCTTAAAATACCGCCAGGAAAGGCTTGACCTTCCGCCAGGGGGAAGGTTTAGGCTGGCGGCATTGAGTTATGTCACTGAGAAAAGGGAGTCAGCGATGTTACGCCGTGATTTTATTAAATTAACCGCCGCACTGGGCGCTGCGAGCGCATTGCCGTTATGGAGCCGGGCCGCCTGGGCGGCCGATCGGCCGGCCCTGCCGGTGCCGCCGTTGTTGACGCCGGACACGCAGGGAAAAATTGCGCTGGCGCTGCAGGCGGGGGAAACCCGCTGGTTGCCCGGCGCCGCCACCAAAACCTGGGGATTCAACGGCGCGCTGCTCGGGCCGGCGGTGCAGCTGCAGCGTGGCCAGCCGGTGACGGTCGACATCAAAAACGGCCTGGCGGAGGCCAGCACCGTCCACTGGCACGGCCTGGAAATTCCCGGCGACGTCGATGGCGGCCCGCAGGCATTGATCCATCCCGGCGCGACGCGCACGGTGAATTTCACTGTCGATCAACCGGCGGCCACCTGCTGGTTCCACCCGCATACCCACGGTAAAACCGGCAGCCAGGTGATGATGGGGCTGGCGGGGCTGGTGCTGCTGGAAGATGAGGAGAGCGCCAAACTGCCGCTGCCGAAAATCTGGGGGCAGGATGATATTCCGGTGATCCTGCAAGATAAGCGGTTGGGCAAAGACGCACAAATCGAATACCGCCTGGATGTGATGAGCGCGGCGGTGGGCTGGTTTGGCGATCGCATGTTCACCAACGGCGCGCAGTATCCGCAACATTTGGCGCCGCGCGGCTGGCTGCGTCTGCGCTTCCTCAACGGCTGTAACGCCCGCTCGCTGAATCTGGCGGCCAGTGACAACCGTCCGCTGTATGTCATCGCCAGCGACGGCGGTTTCCTGGCGGAGCCGGTGAAACTGACCGAGCTGCCGATGCTGATGGGCGAACGTTTTGAAGTGCTGGTGGATGCCTCCGACGGGAAAGCGTTCGACATTGTGACGCTGCCGGTGAAGCAGATGGGTATGACGCTGGCGCCGTTCGATCAACCGCTGCCGGTGTTGCGCATTCAGCCGTCGCTGGCGCAGGGCATCAAAACCATGCCGGACAGCCTGGTGAAGCTGCCGACATTGCCCGCTACCACCGGTATCCAGGAGCGTTGGCTGCAGCTGATGATGGATCCGCAGCTGGATATGCTCGGCATGCAGGCGCTGATGGATCGTTATGGTCACCAGGCGATGGCCGGCATGAGCATGAATCATGGCGCGATGGGCGGTGGAGACATGAAAGGCATGGACCACGGCAACATGAAAGGCATGGAAAAGGGCGGCATGCAGGGCATGGATCATGGCAAGATGGCCGGGATGGATCACGGTGGCGCGCAGGGTAAAGCCAAACCGTTCGATTTCAGCCACGGCAACATGATCAACGGCAAGGCCTTCGACATGACCAAGCCGATGTTCGCCGCCAAACGGGGCCAGTATGAGAAGTGGACCATTTCCGGCGAGGGCGACATGATGTTGCACCCGTTCCATATTCACGGTACCCAGTTCCGTATCCTGTCGGAAAATGGCAAACCGCCGGCGGCGCATCGCAGCGGCTGGAAGGACACGGTGCGCGTCGAAGGGTGGCGCAGCGAAGTGCTGGTGCGCTTCGACCATCCGGCCAGCAGCGAACATGCGTACATGGCCCACTGCCACCTGCTGGAGCACGAAGATACCGGCATGATGATGGGTTTCACCGTCGGCGAATGATCGCGGCCCGTCGCTCAGGTGGCGGCGCGCTCGCGTCGCCACCGGCGAAAGGCTATGCTAAACTCTGCGCCTTTCTTCCGGCAACTGACCTGAATACTATGAAACACACTGTAGACGTAATGATTTCCGAGCAGGAAGTTAAGACCCGTATCGCCGAACTTGGCCGCCAGATCACCGAACATTACCGCGACAGCGGCAGCGACATGGTGCTGGTCGGGCTGCTGCGCGGCTCCTTCATGTTCATGGCCGATCTCTGCCGCGCGATCGACGTGCCGCACGAAGTCGACTTTATGACCGCCTCCAGCTACGGCAGCGGCATGTCCACCACCCGCGACGTGAAGATCCTCAAGGATCTGGACGAAGACATTCGCGGCAAAGACGTGCTGATCGTGGAAGACATCATCGATTCCGGTAACACGCTGAACAAAGTGCGCGAGATTTTGGCGCTGCGCGGGCCGAAATCGCTGGCGATTTGCACCTTGCTGGACAAGCCTGAGCGCCGTGAAGTGCAGGTGCCGGTCGAATATGTCGGCTTCTCGATCCCGGATGAGTTCGTGGTGGGGTATGGCATCGACTACGCTCAGCGCTACCGTCACCTGCCGTACGTCGGCAAAGTGGTGCTGCTGGACGAGTAATTGATGTGGGGCGCGGCCAGCCGCGCCCGCGGCGGGGTTATATGCCTTTATCCTGCTTCAGTTTGGCTATCGCTTTGCGGTAGCCCATCTCCAGGCTCTCGCGGCTGGTCGCCAGCACTTCCATATCGCGCAGGCGGCCGTCCTGAATGCCGTACACCCAACCGTGGATCATCACCTTCTGGCCGCGCTTCCACGCGGACTGCATGATGGTGGAGTGGCCCAGGTTGTATACCTGCTCAATGACGTTGATCTCGCACAGCATGTCGAAACGCTGCTCCGGCGGCAGCTCGCCCAGCAGCGAGCTGTGCTTGTACCACAGATCGCGAATGTGCAGCAGCCAGTTGTCGATCAACCCCAGCTCCGGGTTTTCCACCGCCGCCTGCACGCCGCCGCAGCCCAGGTGGCCGCAAATGATGATGTGTTCGACTTCCAGCACATCTACCGCATACTGCACCACCGACAGGCAGTTAAGATCGGTGTGGATAACGAGGTTCGCCACGTTGCGATGGACGAACAGTTCACCCGGCTCGAGGCCGGTCAGGCGTTCTGCGGGAACGCGGCTGTCAGAGCAACCAATCCATAAGAAGCGGGGCTTTTGCGCCTGGGCTAAACGTTCAAAAAATTCCGGGTCTTCCTGGCTGATGTTGGCCGACCAGGCCTGGTTGTTGGCGATAAGCTCTTCGATTTCTTTCATGGAGGTGATTGACCCGTAACGGACAGATTGCGTTGGGGTAATATAGGGTAAGCGTCACACTTTGGAAATCGGAACAGTGGTGCAGCCTCATTTTCCGCACGGATTCGACTCAGTGAAAACGTCGCCGATGCTAGGATTATCGTTAGTGTTTCAAGCCTCGCAAACAGGGGCGCGGCGGCATACTCATCGTCATAAGGTACTATTTTACATATGAATTATGCACTGGAATTAGCGCAACTGACCAAGACTTATGCCGGTGGCGTCAAGGCGCTGCGCGGTATCGACCTGAGCGTCGAAGCGGGGGATTTTTATGCCCTGCTGGGGCCAAACGGCGCCGGTAAATCCACCACCATCGGCATCATCAGCTCGCTGGTGAACAAAACGGCCGGCAGCGTGCGGGTGTTCGGTTACGACATCGATAAAGACATCGTCAACGCCAAGCGCCAGCTCGGCCTGGTGCCGCAGGAGTTCAACTTCAACCCGTTCGAGACCGTGTTGCAGATCGTGGTGAACCAGGCGGGTTACTACGGCGTCACGCGGCGTGAAGCGATGGCGCGCGCCGAAAAATACCTCAATCAGCTGGATCTGTGGGGCAAGCGTAACGAGCGCGCCCGCATGCTGTCCGGCGGCATGAAGCGCCGCCTGATGATCGCCCGCGCGTTGATGCATCAGCCGAAGCTGCTGATCCTCGATGAGCCGACCGCCGGGGTGGACATCGAGCTGCGTCGCTCGATGTGGGGCTTCCTGAAAGAACTGAACGCCCAGGGCACCACCATTATCCTCACCACCCACTATCTGGAAGAGGCGGAGATGCTGTGCCGCAATATCGGCATCATCCAGAACGGGGAGCTGGTGGAAAACACCTCGATGAAGGGGCTACTGGCCAAGCTGAAGTCGGAAACCTTCATCCTCGATTTGGCGGCGAAGAGCCCGTTGCCGAAGCTGGACGGTTACCACAGCCGCCTGACGGATACCTCGACGCTGGAAGTGGAAGTGATGCGCGAGCAGGGGCTGAACGGGCTGTTCACCCAACTGAGCGCGCAGGGCGTGCAGGTGCTGAGCATGCGTAACAAGGCGAACCGCCTGGAAGAACTGTTTGTCACCCTGGTTAACGGCAATGGAGAAAAAGCATGACGCGTTTGTATTGGGTGGCCTTACAGAGCATCTGGGCCAAAGAAGTGAACCGCTTCGCGCGCATCTGGATCCAGACCCTGGTGCCGCCGGTGATCACCATGACGCTGTACTTCATCATCTTCGGCAATCTGATCGGTTCGCGCATCGGCGACATGCACGGTTTCAGCTACATGCAGTTCATCGTGCCCGGCCTCATCATGATGGCGGTCATTACCAACTCCTATGCCAACGTCGCCTCGTCGTTCTTCAGCGCCAAGTTTCAGCGCAACATTGAGGAACTGCTGGTGGCGCCGGTGCCGACCCACGTGGTGATCGCCGGCTATGTCGGCGGCGGCGTGGCGCGCGGCATCTGCGTCGGCGTGCTGGTGACCATCATCTCGCTGTTCTTCGTGCCGCTGCAGGTGCACGCCTGGTGGGTGATTGCGCTGACGCTGTTGCTGACGGCGATCCTGTTCTCGCTGGCGGGGCTGATCAATGCGGTGTTCGCCACCACCTTCGACGATATCAGCCTGATCCCGACCTTCGTGCTGACGCCGCTGACCTACCTGGGCGGGGTGTTCTACTCGCTGTCGCTGCTGCCGCCATTCTGGCAGGCGGTGTCCAAGCTGAACCCCATCGTCTATATGATCAGCGGTTTCCGCTACGGTTTCCTCGGCATCAACGACGTGCCGCTGGCGTTCACCATGGCGGTGCTGCTGGCGTTTATCGCGGTGTTTTACCTGCTTTCCTGGTACCTGATCGAGCGCGGCCGCGGCCTGCGCAGCTGATGGTATCGCGCCCCCGCTTTTCCGGCGGGGGCGCTTTTCTTGATTTGGCGCAGGCGGCGCGTAAATCAATAGAATTGCTCAAATAACCGCTAGTTCCCCGTTGTTCAAATCGTGCTATGCTGGCGCTCCACATTTCCTTCACTTTAGTCATTACGCACTCGTAAGTAGAACATCATCATGCGGCCTCAATACACGTTAGCGGCTGGTTTCCTCGGCATTCTGATGTCGTTGGTTTCCCCTGTGAGCCTGGCGAATCTGCTGTCGGAAGACGGCGCGGTAAAATCTGAATACATGGAAGCGCAGCGCGATAGCGAAGTCTATGCGTTGGTGGGCGAGCATGTGATCCCGGTAGGAGAAGTGAAGCGCGGGCAGCTGATCCAGGTGTTCCCGGCGGATGCGGAATACTACGAATTCAAATTCGGGCACGGCACCGGCTTTATCGATAAAGATGACGTGCGCGAACTGAAGAAGTCGCGCAAGGTACAAGACGATCTGGGCGAGCTGAACAAACCGCTGACCAACCAGAATCTGATCACCCAAAAAACGATCGACGTTTATACCGCGGCGGACAAGGACAGCGAGGTCTTGGGCACGCTGGAAGGCAACCTGCGCTATCCGATCATCGGCAAGCTGAAGGATCGCCTGAACAACACCTGGTACGAGGTCAACATCGGCGAGCGGCTGGGGTTTGTCAATGAGCTGGACTGCGAGATAGATAGCGGCATACCGGTGCTGACCTATCATCATCTGCTAAAAAACGAAGAGAACAAGCGCTTCCGCCACACCTCGACCACCACCTCAGACGTGGCGTTCAGCAACCAGATGACCTACCTGAAGCAGGCGGGCTACGACACCATTTCGCTGTATCAGCTGGAAGCCTACCTGAAGAACCAGATCAACCTGCCGGGCAAGGCGATCGTGCTGACCTTCGACGACGGGCTGAAATCGGTTTATCGCTACGCTTACCCGGTGCTGAAGGATTACGGTTTCCGCGCCACGGCGTTCATCATCTCTTCGCGCATCAAACGCCACCCGCAGAAATGGAACCCGGACTCGCTGCAGTTTATGAGCGTCTCGGAGCTGAAGCAGATTCAGGACGTGTTCGACGTGCAGTCGCACACTCACTTCCTGCACCGCACCGACGGCAATCGCCAGCCGATTTTGCTGAGCCGTTCGCTGCACAATATCGAGTTCGATTTTGAGCGCTCGCGCCGCGCGCTGTCGCAGTTCAACCCGCACGTGCTGTATCTGTCCTACCCGTTCGGCGGCTATAACCAGCGGGCGATCCAGGCGGCGCAGGACGCCGGTTTCCATTTGGCGGTGACCACGGTGCAGGGCAAGGTGAAGCCGGGGGATAACCCCTATACGCTGAAGCGGCTGTATATTCTGCGCACCGACTCGATCCAGACCATGGCGGATCGGATAGCCAACAAGCCGGGCACGGTGGTGGTGCAGTAAGGAAGAACGGGCGCGCAAGGCGCCCGTTTTAGTGTCAGGCGACCTGAACCGGCACGGCTTTCGCCTTGCGCTGCAGGTTGTTGTCACCTTCGAAATAGGCGACTTTCGGGTGGTGTTGGCGGGCGTCGGCGTCGGTCATTTGCACATAGGAGCAGATGATCAGTTTGTCGCCCACGCAGGCGCAGCGCGCGGCGGCGCCGTTAACCGAAATGATGCGCGAACCGCGCTCGGCGGCGATGGCGTAGGTGGAGAAGCGCTGGCCGTTATCCACGTTGTAAATATCGATCGCTTCATATTCCAGAATGCCGGCGGCCTCCAGGAAATCTTGGTCGATGGCGCAGGACCCTTCATAGTGCAAGTCAGCCTGAGTGACTTTGACGCGATGCAGCTTGCCTTGCAGCATAGTACGTATCATAGCTTTACCTAACTGAATATCGGCCTTCACAGGCGCTGGGGTTGAACATCTCTCCTGCATCCCTGCAATCTCTATCGTCACCGATTGCTCCGCCATTGTCTACCAATGGTCAGCGGCCAAGGGTGACGACAGTATAAAAAACGGCTTACAGCGTCAGGTCGACCTGCTGGTTGTCGATAAGACGCGCCTTGCCCAGCCAGGCGGCCATCAGCACCACCGCCCGTTGGCTGTCCACCGTCAGCGGCTGCAGGCTGTCGGCGTCGCGAATAAACAGCTCATCCGGCGTAAAGCCGGCGGCGCGCAGCTGCTCGGCGGTCTGTTCCAGCAGCGTTTCGATATGGCGCTCGCCATTGGCCAACTGCTGCGCCAGCCCATTCATGATCTTGCTCAGCTGCGGCGCGACCTTGCGCTCTTCGGCGGTCAGGTAGCCGTTGCGCGAGCTGAGGGCCAGGCCGTCTTTGGCGCGCACGGTCGGCACACCGACGATGTCGATGTCGTAACCCATGTCCGCCACCATTTTGCGGATCAGCGCCAGCTGTTGATAATCTTTCTCGCCGAAGCAGGCCAAGTCAGGTTGCACCAGGTTAAACAGCTTGCTGACGATGGTGGAAACGCCGCGGAAGTGGCCCGGCCGGCTTGCGCCTTCCAGGATGCTGGAGATGCCCGGCACGTCGACGTAAGTCTGCTGCTCCAGCCCCTGCGGATAGACTGCAGCCGGGGCTGGCGCGAACACCAGATCGACGCTGCGGCGGGTCAGCTTCTCGCTGTCTTCCAGCAGCGTGCGCGGGTAGTGCGCCAGATCGTCCGGCCGATCGAACTGCATCGGGTTGACGAAGATGCTCACCACCACCACGTCGGCGCGGGCGCGCGCTTCATCGACCAGCGTCATATGGCCGTCGTGCAGGTTGCCCATGGTCGGCACCAGCGCGATGCGTTTGCCTTCCTGGCGCCAGCGGCGGATCTGCTGACGCAGCATCGGCAGGGTTTCGATAATAATCATTGGGTGACTCCTGGAACCATCGCTTAGTTAAAAGAGTGTTCAGCCGCCGGGTAGAGGCCTTGTTCCACTTCCTGAATGTAGTGCTGCACCGCCGTGCGGATATCGCCGCTCTGCGCCAGGAAGTTCTTGGCGAACTTCGGCGTGTGGCCGCCGGTGATGCCGAAGGCGTCGTGCATCACCAGGATCTGGCCGTCGGTGCCGTTGCCGGCGCCGATGCCGATGACCGGAATGGACAGCGCTTCGGTGATCTGGCGCGCCAGCTCGGTCGGCACACATTCCAGCACCAGCAGCTGAATGCCGGCCAGCTCCAGGTTCTGCGCGTCCTGCAGCAGCTGTTTGGCGGCCAGTTCGTCGCGCCCTTGCACCTTATAGCCGCCGAACACGTTGACCGACTGCGGCGTCAGGCCCAGATGGCCGCACACCGGCACCGCGCGCTCGGCAAGCATTTTCACCGTGTCGCACAGCCAACTGCCGCCTTCCAGTTTCACCATGTTGGCGCCGGCGCGCATCAGCTCGGCGGCGTTGGCGAAGGTCTGTTCCGGGGTGGCGTAACTCATGAACGGCAGATCGGCCAGCAGCAGGCAGGCCGGCGCGCCGCGGCGCACGGCGCGCGTGTGGTAGGCTACGTCGGCGACGGTGACCGGCAGCGTGGAGTCGTGGCCCTGCAGCGTCATGCCCAGCGAATCGCCCACCAACAGGACTTTGATGCCTTGCTCTTCAAACAGTTTGGCAAAGCTGGCATCGTAGGCGGTAAGGGTAGCAAACTTGCGTTGCTCCTGTTTCCACTGGCGCAAGTGGGTCACGGTGGTGGGTTTCATCACAACGTCTCCTGAAACGGGGCGTGCGGCTTGCGCAGGCCCAGGCTGCAAAAAAGTGCAGCCATTCTACTGTAACCCGATCGGGGTGGGTAGCGCGGATCGCCATGCTTAAGCGGTTCTTAAGAACCTTGTGGTGCAATGGCGCAATGACTGAAAAGGGATACTCATGCGAATTCTGCTGATCGAAGATGACAAACTGATCGGGGACGGCATCAAGGCCGGACTGACCAAACTCGGCTTCAATCTGGACTGGTTCACCGACGGCGCCGTCGGCAAAAATGCGCTGGACAGCGCGCCGTACGACGCGGTGATCCTCGATCTCAGCCTGCCGGGCCTCGACGGCCTGGATCTGCTGCGCCAGTGGCGCCAGGCCGGGCAGGACGTGCCGGTGCTGATCCTCACCGCCCGCGATGCGTTGGAGCAGCGGGTCAGCGGGCTGCAAAGCGGCGCCGACGATTATCTGTGCAAGCCGTTCGCGCTGGCCGAAGTGGCGGCGCGCCTGCAGGCGCTGATCCGCCGTCGCCACGGCCAACTGATGCCGCAGCTGACGCACGGCAACGTGGTGTTTGACAGCGCCACCCGCAGCGTGAGCTGCAACGGCGAGCCGGTGACGCTGACGCCGCGCGAGTTGGCGGTGCTGGAGCTGTTTCTGCACAACAAGGGGCGGGTGCTGGCGCGGCCGTTGATTCAGGAGAAGCTGTACAACTGGGACGACGAGGTGAGCAGCAACGCGGTGGAGGTGCATATTCACCACCTGCGGCGCAAGCTGGGCAACGGCTTCATCCGCACCATTCACGGCGTGGGTTACACGCTGGGGGATGCGCCGTGAAGCGTCTCAGCCTGCGGCTGCGTCTGATCCTGATCTTCAGCCTGTTGGCGCTGATGACCTGGTGCACCGCCAGCGTGGTGGCCTGGGTGATGTCGCGCAACACCATCAATGAAGTGTTCGACACCCAGCAGATGCTGTTCGCCAAACGGCTGGCGACCGCCAACCTCGGCGATCTGCTGGCCGATGAAAGCGCGCGCAGCCTGCCGAAAACCAAGAAGCTGGTGCATCACGGCAAGCGAGGCGATCAGGACGACGACGCGCTGGCGTTCGCCATCTTCGATCGCCAAGGCAAGATGCTGCTCAACGACGGCGAGAACGGCGCCGATTTCCTGTTTGACGGGGAGCGTGAAGGTTTTACCGACGGCGAGCGCAAAGGCGATGACGACAGCTGGCGCCTGCTGTGGCTGACCAGCCCGGATGGGCGCTATCGCATCGTGGTCGGCCAGGAGTGGGATTACCGGCGCGATATGGCGCTGGGCATGGTGACCGGCCAGCTGGTGCCCTGGCTGGCGACGCTGCCGGTGCTGATGCTGCTGATCGCGCTGATGGTCGGGCGCGAGCTGCGGCCGCTGCGCGCGGTGGCGGCCGGTTTGCGCCGGCGCGCGCCCGATGACGCGACGCCGTTGGACGCGCGCCAGGTGCCGACCGAGGTGCGTCCGCTGGTGGATGCGCTCAATGCGCTGTTCGCTCGCATCAACGCGTTGCTGGTGCGGGAGCGGCGTTTCACCTCCGATGCCGCGCACGAGTTGCGCAGCCCGCTGGCGGCGCTGCGGGTGCAGACCGAAGTGGTTCAACTGGCGGGGGACGATGCGCCGATGCGCGAGCACGCGCTGGACAATCTTACGGTCGGCATCGATCGCGCCACCCGGCTGGTGGATCAGCTGCTGACGCTGTCGCGGCTGGATTCGCTGTCGGATCTGGCCGAACTGGCGCCGATCGACTGGAACGAACTGGTGACGATGACCCTGGCGGAGCAGGATCGGCAGGCCCATGCGGCGGGCGTGACGCTGCGCTATGAACATCAGGGAACGCCGCCGCCGCGTCAGGGGGAAACCTTGCTGCTGTCGCTGCTATTGCGCAACTTGCTGGACAACGCGGTGCGCTATACCCCGCAGGGCGGCGTCGTCACCGTGACGCTGAGCGAACGCTCGCTGACGGTGGAGGACGACGGTCCGGGTGTCACCACGGAGCATCTGGCGCGGCTGGGAGAACGTTTCTATCGCCCGCCGGGGCAGGAGCAAACCGGCAGCGGGCTGGGCCTCTCGATCGTGCAGCGTATCGCCGGATTGCATGGTTTACAGATCGGCTTTGCCAATCGCCCGCCGGGCGGGTTCGTTGCGCGGCTGACGCTGTAAGACGGACTCCACAGAACCCGTATCGCGAATGGCAAACGGTGGTTGAATTGTTTATTGTGCGAGGGTTCTGTTTCAGAAAGGTTTTACATGTTCAAGGGAAATCATGAACCAGCCATCGCCAAATCGCCCGTTAAAATGGTGGGCCAAGGGTAAAACGCCCGACTACCGCTTTTCTTTAGCCAATGAGCGCACTTTTCTGGCTTGGATCCGCACTGCATTGGCGTTTATGGCGGGAGCGGTCGGCATCAATCAGTTTGCCTCCGAATTTGGCACGGCTGCCATCCGTCAGGGGCTGGCGGTGGCTTTGACGCTGGGGGCTGTAGTGCTGGGGCTGATGGCCTATCGTCGCTGGAAGGTCAATGAGACAGCCATGCGGCATGACGGCGATATGCCTTATACCCGCCTGCTGTGGCTATTGACCCTGTTCGTGGTCGTCATCGCTCTGGCGCTGGTGGCGGTCATTCTGAGTTTTGGCGTGTGATGCACCCAACGGTGGAAGCGCCGCCGCGCGATCCTGGTTTGCAACCTGAACGTACTCGTCTGGCCTGGGGGCGTACCGCGTTGACGATGGCGGTGGTCGGGCTGCTGTCGCTGCGTGCCGGCATGGTGTCGGGCAGTTTGCTGTTGGCAGCGAGCGGCTTTTTGATGTTGGCGTTTGCGTTGGTGATGTTTGTCTGGTCACGCGGGAGGGAGGCTACGGGGCCGGAAGCGCAGGAACGAAGGCTGCGGTGGGTGAGGCGGATATTCGGCTGTATGATGGTGGTGATGCTGCTGGCCGCCGTGGCGCAACTCAAGCTTTATCTGCTCTAGACCCCTAGACCCCGCGATCACTTTTTACTTTGATGCCACAGCGCCATGCCGTTTTCCGGCACGCGCTTGAGGCAGCTGGCGAGCGGCTCGCCATCGGGGAAAATCAGATCGGGAGCGATTTCCGCCAGCGGGTAGAGCATGAATTCGCGCTCTTTCAGGCCGTAATGCGGCACCGTCAGGCGCTCGGTATGGATCACCTTGTCGCCGTACAGCATGATGTCCAGATCGAGCGTGCGCGGCCCCCAGCGTTCATCCTTGCGCACGCGCCCCTGATTGCGTTCTATCGCCTGGGTATGGTCGAGCAGCTGTTCGGGCGGCAACAGGGTATCCAGCGCCACCACCGCGTTGAGAAAGTCCGGCTGGTTTTGCGGCCCCAGCGGCTTGGTGCGGTAAAACGAAGAACAGGTGACCAGTCGGGAGCGCGGGAGATGCTCCAGCGCCTCCAGTGCGGCTTTAACCTGTTGCAGCGGCTGCGCCAGGTTGCTGCCCAGCGCGATATAAACGCGGATCATTATGCCCCTTCTTTACGCGGTGCCCGGCGGCGAGGGCGGCGTTGACGCGCGCGGCGCGGCGCCGGATCGTCCCCCAGGGTGCTCAGCATGGCTTTCTGCCGCGCCGGCGTGGCGTCCTGGAACTCGCCCCACCACTCGGCCAGACGCAGCATCTCCTGATTGTCTTCCACTTCCGCACGCAGCGCCAGCAGATCATAGGCGGCGCGGAATTTCGGGTGTTCCATCAGCTTGTGCGCGCGTTTGCCCTGGCGGCGGGACAGGCGCAGCTGCAGCTGCCAGATATCGCGTACCAGCGTGGTAATGCGTTTCGGGATGGCCAGCGAGCGGCACTGCTCGTCGAGTACGTCGTTCATCGCCAGCGCGAAGGCGTCGTAGTAGGCCAGGCCGCTTTCCTGCGCCAGCTTCTGCGCGTGCTCCAGCAGCGGGTACCACAGCATGGCGGCAAACAGGAACGCCGGGTTGACGCGCATGTCGTTCTGCAGGCGGTGATCGGTGTTCTTCAACACCTGCACCAGAATGCGCTCCATCGGCGTATCGTGGTTCGGCGTGAAGTTGCGGGCGATCAGCGGGAACAGCGGTTGGAACAGCTGGTATTCGCACAGCTTCAGGTAGGTCTGGAAACCGTAACCGGCCTGCAGCAGCTTGAGGGATTCTTCGAACAGGCGCGCCGGCGGGATCTCATGCAGCAGCGAGGCCAGGCGCGGGATCGGCTCGGCGGTCTCTTCACTGATGCGCATATCCAGTTTGGCGGCGAAGCGCACCGCGCGCAGCATGCGCACCGGATCTTCGCGGTAGCGGGTTTCCGGATCGCCGATCAGGCGAATCACGCCCTGTTTCAGATCGTTCAGGCCGCCGACGTAATCGCGCAGGGTGAAATCCGCCACGCCGTAGTACAGGCTGTTGATGGTGAAGTCACGGCGCTGGGCGTCTTCCTCGATCGAACCGAAGATGTTGTCGCGCAGCAGCATGCCGTTTTGCGCCTGCTGAGACGAGTTCTTGTCGGATTCCGGGTTCTGTTCGTGGTGGCCGCGGAAGGTGGCCACTTCGATGATTTCCGGCCCGAACATCACGTGCGCCAAGCGGAAGCGCCGGCCGACCAGGCGGCAGTTGCGGAACAGCTTGCGCACTTGCTCCGGCGTGGCGTTGGTGGTGATGTCGAAGTCTTTCGGCTTTTTGCCGAGCAACAGATCGCGCACGCCGCCGCCGACCAGATAGGCTTCGTAGCCGGACTTGTTCAGGCGGTAAAGCACTTTCAGCGCATTTTCGCTAATGTCTTTGCGGGAAATCGAGTGCTGTTCGCGCGGGATCACGGTCATCGAGTCGTTGCTCTCGGCGAGGGGAAAAGGCGGACGCTTGCGCGGTGTTGAGCGGCGGGCAGGGGCGTTGCTGCCGTTATCGGCAGCGCGCGGTTGCGGCGCAGGGCGGCTTGGCGCCGCGGCACGCTCTTCGCGGACTACGTTTTTATCGCCGGCCGCCGCGTCGTCGCGGGGCAGCTTGTCATCGCGGGTCAGTACCTTACGACAGAAGTTGGCTACTCGGGTAAAAATGGTACACCTCGATAGTGACTGATAAAAATGGAGCTAACAAAAAATAGCGGCTAATCATAGCTCACCATGGCTCCTTTGAGAATGCCGGCGTGTTTTCATCCAGAGGGATAGCCTCCTGACGCGGCACGTTTTCCAACCGCCAATGTGCGACCGCCCAGCTCAATAATAATGGCAGGTCAAGATCTTGCCAGCTTTCCGGCAGCGGTTGGCGCAGAAATTTCAGCGCGGCGATCAGCACCGGGCGCGGATCGCCGGCGGGCAACGCCGGCGCATGATTTTGCTTCGACAGCTTGATGCCGTTGGCGCCCAGCGCCAGCGGCAGATGCACATAGGCGGGCACCGGCGCCTGCAGCTGGCGATAGAGGGCAATTTGACGCACCGTCGGTTCGATCAGGTCGGCGCCGCGCACAATCTCGGTCACGCCCTGAAAATGGTCGTCGATCACCACCGCCAGGTTGTAGGCGAACAGCCCGTCGCGACGGCGAATGATAAAGTCCTCCCCCGCCAGCGCCGGATCGGCGTGCAATTCTCCCTGCAGGCGATCGTGGAACCCGTAAACGGGCGCGGTCTGGCGCAAGCGGATGGCGGCGCCCTGCGGGCCGAGCTGCAAATCGCGGCAGTGGCCGTCGTACAATCCGCCGATGTGTTGGATGCGGCTGCGGGTGCAGGTGCAGTAATAGCTGAGCCCCTGACGCTGCAACAGATCCAGCGCGGCGCGATAGGCGTCGTGACGTTGGGATTGATAGATGACCTGGCCGTCCCAGTGGAGACCATAATGTTCCAGCGCGGACAGGATGCGAGCGGCGGCGCCGGGGACTTCGCGCGGCGGGTCGATATCTTCGATGCGAACCAGCCACTGCCCGCGTTGGGCGCGAGCCTGAAGGTAGCTTCCCAGAGCGGCAATCAGCGAACCGAAATGCAGATCCCCGGAAGGCGATGGGGCAAAGCGCCCCACATAATGACTTTCTTGCATATCAGAGGGGAGTGGTTCCCTTTTCTCTGTGCGGCGCACGCGGGTGCGCACGCCGCAGCGGTAACAACGGTATTAGCCGGCCATCTGCTTTTCGCGGATCTCAGCCAGCGTCTTGCAGTCGATGCACAGATCGGCGGTCGGACGCGCTTCGAGGCGACGAATGCCGATCTCCACGCCGCAAGATTCGCAGTAGCCGAAATCATCGTCTTCCACTTTCTTCAGCGTTTTCTCGATCTTTTTGATCAGTTTGCGTTCACGGTCACGGTTACGCAGTTCAAGGCTGAACTCTTCTTCCTGGGTAGCACGGTCGGCCGGATCAGGGAAGTTGGCTGCCTCTTCTTGCATATGCGATACAGTACGGTCCACTTCGTCCCTGAGCTGGTTGCGCCACGCTTCAAGAATGCGCTTGAAATGCGACAACTGGGCGTCGTTCATGTACTCTTCGCCCGGCTTCTCTTGGTACGGCTCCACCCCAGCGATGGCGAGAATGCTCAAGGACGAGGTTTTACGGTTTTGCCCTTCTTGCATGTTGCTTCTCCTACATACACACGCACTATCGAATCCCCAATGCGGGGGAAAAACAGGCCGCTATAAATAACAGAAGGAAGGTAGGTTGGCAATTATTCCTGTCGCCCGCTTGACAATCGTGTGAAGGAGGGCGTATTTGGCGATCGTGCTGGCCGGTTGTCTATTTATAGGGACCCGACCGCGCTAATCGATAAAAAACGGCAGCTTATCGCAGAGATAAATACCGTCAGGTGATAACTTTGCCCCGTAGCAAACCACTTCCACTCCCAACTGCCGGACCTGTGCCAACAGCGCCGCATAGCGCTCATCTATATGATGTGCCGGTGCGACCTGCTCAATACCGCTGTGTAACACGGCAAAGAACAACACCGCCCGTTGCCCGCTTTCAACCACGCTGAGCAACTCACGCAGGTGCTTTTGCCCTCTGAGCGTTACCGCATCAGGAAAGTAACCACGTTGTTGTTGCAGTAATGTGACTGACTTAACTTCAATATAGCAGTTAACCCGATTTTCTGCCTGTAATAACAAATCGATACGGCTGTTTTCACCGCCGTATTTCACTTCGCCGCTGATTTTACTGTAACCGGATAATTCATTGATTAAATTGTGTTCGATCGCCTCGCGCACCAGCGCGTTGGCACGCAGGGTGTTGACGCAGATCCAGTGCCCCTGTTGGGTATGGGTCAGTTCCCAGCTGTGGGCGTATTTGCGCTTGGGGTTATCCGAGGTGGAGTACCAAACGGTGTCGCCGGGCGTGGCGCAGCCGGTCATAGCGCCGGTATTGGCGCAGTGCAGCGTAAAGGTTTCCCCTTCCGGGGTGATCACGTCCGCCAGAAAGCGTTTGTAACGTTTTATCAGCGTGGCGGAACGCAGCGGTGGAGAGAAAATCATGCGGATGCCTGCGTGGCCAGCGGCCACTGTTCGAGGTGTTGGTAACGGGTGCGCCCGTTTTCAAACACCGACTCATACAAGGAAAAGGCGTCGGCGCTGAACGCCCAGCCCGGCGTCGCCGGCGGGATCGCCACCGGCTGGGTGGCGGCGCGCAGCAGCGTGATGTGCGGATGGAACGGCAACGCGCTTTGATGGCAGCCGCTGCGGGCGGCCTGCGAACGCAGCAGTTCGGCCAGCTGCAATAGCCCGCGCGGCGCGCGGCGGGTACCGAGCCAGACCACGCCGGGGCGCGGCCAATGGCCGAGATCGTCGAGCCGCATGCTGAAGCCGGGTTGCACGATGCGGCCGGCAAGTTTGCGCAGCGCCAGCTCTTTCTGCGCGGTGACTTCGCCGAGAAACGCCAGCGTCAGGTGCAAATTAGCCGCCGCCACCGGCCGGCCGGCCTCCGGCGCAAACGCCTCGGCGCGCCAGCGGATCACCTGCTGTTGCAGGGCGTCAGGCAAGGACAGGGCGAAAAACAGGCGGCGCGAATTGGACATGGAGACTCGGTAAATAATGACAAATCCGTCAGGAACAGATTTGAATGCGGCTTGCAGCGGCCTCGCGCGAAGCGGGACGCCTGGACGAACTCCGTACTATAGCTAACGGCGCCGCAGTTTGAAAGGCTACGGGGGCAAAGCTAATGCTACACTGTACGCCGTTTAACGTTAACCACCACGGAGAGTTCAGTGTCTTCATTGCCCGTCAGCGCGGTGCTTGATGAGTTGCTGGCTGCGTTGCAGTCCGCTCCTCAGGTACTGTTGCACGCCCCGACCGGCGCCGGTAAATCCACCTGGTTGCCGCTGCAGATCCTGGCTAAGGCCGGGTTGCCGGGGCGCATTATCATGCTGGAGCCGCGGCGGCTGGCGGCGAAAAACGTCGCTTATCGCCTGGCGCAGCAACTGGGGGAGGAGCCCGGCCAGACCGTGGGCTACCGCATGCGCGCCGAGAGTAAAAGCGGGCCGCAGACCCGGCTGGAAGTGGTGACGGAAGGCATTCTCACCCGCATGCTGCAGCAGGACCCCGAGCTGCAGGGCGTGTCGCTGGTGATCCTCGATGAGTTCCACGAACGCAGCCTGCAGGCCGATTTGGCGCTGGCGCTGCTGCTCGACGTGCAGCAAGGGCTGCGTGACGATCTGAAACTGCTGATCATGTCGGCCACCCTGGACAACGCGCGCCTGTCGCAGCTGCTGCCGGCAGCGCCGGTGGTGGTGTCCGAGGGGCGCAGCTTCCCGGTTGAACGTTTATATCAGCCGTTAGCCAGCCATCAGCGGCTGGAAGATGGCGTAGCGGCGGCGGTGAAGCGCCTGCTGGCCGAACAGCCGGGGTCTTTGCTGCTGTTCCTGCCGGGCGTGGCGGAGATCAATCGGGTGCTGGAGCGATTGACCGGCGAGGTGGCGAGCGATACCGATCTTTGCCCGCTTTATGGCGCGCTGCCTCTGGCGCAGCAGCAAAAAGCGATTCAGCCGGCGGCGGTTGGCCGCCGCAAGGTGGTGCTGGCGACCAACATCGCTGAAACCAGCCTGACGATCGAGGGCATTCGGCTGGTGGTGGACAGCGGCCTGGAACGCGTGGCGCGTTACGACGTACGCAACGGTTTGACGCGGCTGGCGACGCAGCGCATCAGTCAGGCCTCGATGGTGCAGCGCGCCGGGCGCGCCGGGCGTCTGGAGCCGGGCATTTGCTGGCATCTGTTCGCCAAAGAACAGGCGGAGCGCGCGGCGGAACACGCCGAACCGGACATTTTACAGAGCGATCTCACCGGCTTTTGGCTCGAGTTGCTGCAGTGGGGTTGCCACGACCCGGCGCAGCTGACCTGGCTGGATGCGCCTCCTGCCGCCGCATTGGCGGCGGCCAGGGCGCTGTTGCACCGGCTGGGGGCCACGGATGACGGTGGCAAACTTACCGCACCGGGGCGCCAGATGGCCGCGCTGGGATGCGAGCCGCGGCTGGCGGCGATGCTGACCGCCGGCGCGGCGCTGAGTGCCGACGGCCTGGCGACGGCGGCGTTGCTGGCGGCATTGCTGGAAGAACCGCCGCGCGGCGGGCAGATGGATATCGGCTACTGGCTGAGCCGCCCGCAACCGAACTGGCGGCAGCGTGCCGCGCAGTTGGCCAAACGCCTGCCGCAACGTGCAGGGCAAGTCGACGTCGATCTGGCGCCGCGGCTGTTGGCGCCGGCGTTTACCGATCGCATCGCCCAGCGGCGAGGCCAGGACGGCCGCTACCTGCTGGCCAACGGTCTGGGGGCGGCGATGAATCAGGATGAGGCGCTGTCGCGCGCGCCCTGGCTCATCGTCCCCAGCCTGTTGCAGGGCCACAACAGCCCCGATGCGCGCATCCTGTTGGCGCTGCCGGTGGACATCGACGCGCTGGCGGCGCAGCTGCCGGCGATCGTCACGCAGCGCACGACGGTGGAGTGGGATGACGAGAAGGGCACGCTGCGCGCCTGGAAACGCCAGCAGATCGGCCGTCTGACGCTGCGCGCCCAGCCGCTGGCCAAACCGGCGGACGAAGAGCTGCAGCAGGCGCTGCTCGATTGGGTGCGCGCACAGGGGCTGGCGGTGCTCAACTGGGAGGGCGCCGCCGAACAATTGCGGGTGCGCCTGCAGTGCGCGCAAGCCTGGCTGCCGGAGGCGGCATGGCCGGCGATGGATGAAGAGCCGCTGCTGGCGGCGCTGGAGCAGTGGCTGTTGCCGTCGCTGAACGGCGTGCGCGATCTGCGCGGCTTGAAGCAGGTCAACATCGCCGAGGCGCTGTCCCGCCTGCTGGACTGGCAGCAAAAGCAGCGGCTGGATAATGCGCTACCCACTCATTACACTGTGCCGACCGGCAGCCGCCTGCCGATCCGTTATGAGGCCGGCAAACCGCCGGCGCTGGCGGTGCGTTTGCAGGAGGTGTTCGGCGAGCAGCGCAGCCCGATGTTGGCGGAGGGTCGCATCCCGGTGGTGCTTGAGTTACTCTCACCGGCGCACCGGCCGTTGCAAATCACCGGCGATCTGGCGGCCTTCTGGCAAGGTGCCTACCGCGAGGTGCAAAAAGAGATGAAGGGCCGCTACCCGAAACACGTTTGGCCGGACGATCCGGCCACGGCGGTACCGACGCGCCGAACGAAGAAATATCAGTAGGTCGCGATCATTCAAGGTTTGGAATTCAGATGTTTCTTCTGGTCAGCGCTGCGGCGTAGGCACAGATTAAGCGACTAATCATGGCCGGCAGTGTCGGCAAGCTCGGAGAACAACAGCCATGGCTGGGGATGACCGCGAGCCCATCGGGCGCAAAGGAAAACAACCAAAAAATACCGCGTCGCGCAAGCCGCCGCGCCGTCGCCGAGACGACGATTATGACGATTACGAAGAAGACGAGTATGACGATGATGAGTATGAAGAGGAGGAGGAACGCATGCCGCGTAAGGTAAAAGCGACTCCGCCGCGTAAAAAACGCCGCTGGCTCGGCCTGATTATCAAACTGATCCTGGTGATCGCCGTCCTGTTGGCGATCTACGGCGTCTATCTGGATTCCCAGATCCGCAGCCGCATCGACGGCAAAGTCTGGCAGCTGCCGGCGGCGGTGTACGGCCGCATGGTCAACCTGGAACCGGGCATGCCGTACAGCAAGAAGGAAATGGTCAACCTGCTGGAAGGCATGCAATATCGCCAGGTCAGCCGCATGACGCGTCCGGGCGAGTTTACCGTGCAGGCCAACAGCATCGAGATGCTGCGCCGCCCGTTCGATTTCCCGGATGGTAAAGAAGGGCAGATCCGCGCCCGTCTCGATTTCCAGAACAACCGTCTGGCTAAGATCGAAAACCTGGACAGCGGCCGCAGCTTCGGCTTCTTCCGCCTCGATCCGCGCCTGATCACCATGCTGCAGTCGCCAAACGGTGAACAGCGTCTGTTCGTGCCGCGCGCCGGTTTCCCGGATCTGTTGGTGGATACGCTGATCGCCACGGAAGACCGCCACTTCTATGAGCATGACGGCATCAGCCCGTATTCCATCGGCCGTGCGGTGCTGGCCAACCTGACCGCCGGCCGTGCGGTGCAGGGCGGCAGTACCCTGACGCAGCAGCTGGTGAAGAACCTGTTCCTGACCAACGAACGCTCGCTGTGGCGTAAGGCCAATGAAGCCTATATGGCGCTGCTGGTCGATTACCGTTACAGCAAGGATCGCATTTTGGAGCTGTATCTGAACGAGGTGTACCTCGGCCAGAGCGGCAGCGACCAGATCCGCGGTTTCCCGTTGGCCAGCCTGTACTACTTCGGCCGGCCGGTGGACGAGCTGAGCCTCGATCAGCAGGCGCTGCTGGTCGGCATGGTCAAGGGCGCGTCGCTGTATAACCCGTGGCGTAACCCGAAACTGGCGCTGGAACGCCGCAATCTGGTGCTCAAGCTGCTGCAGAACCAGGGCGTGATCGACGGCGAGCTGTATGACATGCTGAGCGCGCGTCCGCTGGGCGTGCAGCCGAAAGGCGGCGTCATTACGCCACAGCCGGCCTTTATGCAGATGGTGCGTCAGGAGCTGCAGACCAGGCTGGGCGATAAGGTGAATGATCTGTCCGGCGTGAAGATTTTCACCACGCTGGATCCGGTGTCGCAAGACGCGGCGGAAAAAGCGGTCGAAGACGGCATCCCGGCGCTGCGCGCTGCGCGTCACGTGCAGGATCTGGAAGCGGCGATGGTGATCGTCGATCGCTTCAGCGGTGAAGTGCGCGCCATGGTCGGCGGCGCCAATCCGCAGTTCGCCGGTTTCAACCGCGCCATGCAGGCGCGCCGCCTGGTCGGCTCGCTGGCCAAGCCGCCGACGTACCTGACCGCGCTGTCCGAACCGGATAAATACCGCCTCAACACCTGGCTGGCGGATGCGCCGCTGTCGCTGAAACAGCCGAACGGCGCCGTCTGGCAGCCGAACAACTATGATCGCAAATTCCGCGGTCAGGTGATGCTGGTGGATGCGTTGGCCAACTCGCTGAACGTGCCGACGGTGAACCTTGGCCTGTCGGTGGGGCTGGATCAGATCAGCGCCACGCTGCAACGTCTGGGCATCCCGAAAGCGGAGATCAACCCGGTGCCTTCGATGCTGCTGGGGGCGATCGGCCTGACGCCGATGGAAGTCGCGCAGGAGTATCAGACCATCGCCAGCGGCGGTAACCGTGCGCCGCTGTCGGCGGTGCGTTCGGTGATCGCCGAAGACGGCACGGTGCTGTACCAGAGCTTCCCGCAGGCCGAACGCATGGTGCCGGCGCAGGCCGCTTACCTGACGCTGTACGCGATGCAGCAAGGTGTGGCGCGCGGGACTTCTCGCTCGCTGTCGGTGAAGTTCCCGAACTACAACCTGGCGGCGAAAACCGGTACCACCAACGATCTGCGCGACAGCTGGTTCGCCGGCATCGACGGCAAGGAAGTGGCGATCGCCTGGGTGGGGCGCGACAACAACGGCCCGGCCAAGCTGACCGGCGCCAACGGCGCGTTGACCCTGTATCGTCGTTATCTGGAAAACCAGACGCCGCTGCCGCTGATGCTGCAGCCGCCGGAAGGCATTAACCAGATGAGCATCGACTCTGCCGGCAACTTTATCTGCGGCGGCGGCAGCTGGCGCACCATCCCGGTCTGGACCGACAATCCGCAGGGATTGTGCCAGGCCAGCCAGGCGGCGGTGCAGCAACAGCAGCAACCGGCGGCGGGTGAGCAAAAAGATGGCGATGGCGTCGCCGGCTGGATCAAGGATATGTTCGGCCAGTAATCGCTACCGGGGCGTCGGCCCCGGTGAAAATTTTTTCTTTGTTATTAAGCCCGTAACCTTGGTTGCGGGCTTTTTTATTTTTTCGCTCGTTTTATTTCCCTGTTAACCGCATGGCTAAGCGCCTAATCCTTAACCTATTTACCCCATGAATTCGGCTTGCAGTTTAATTTGGCTTCTGCATAAAATGCGACGCTTATAATAATTATTATCGTTTACATTCTTCATTTAATAATTCATCAGAGAAATCAACTATGCCGACCAAGCGTCTTTCGTCATCCGCGGCCAAGCAGGGCCGTACCCCCGTCAGCGCGTTAGCGATCACCGTCGCTGCGGCGTTGGGCACGCTGGCGATGCCGGCTTTTTCCGCCGACGCCAAGCCGGCCGCCAAGGAAGACACGATTACCGTTGTGGGCGGCAGCAATACCGCCCAGCAGGAAAGCGCCTGGGGGCCGGTCGGCACCTATGTCGCCAAACGCAGCGCCACCGGCACCAAAACCGATACGCCAATCGAGAAGAACCCGCAGTCCGTTTCCGTAGTGACGCGTGAAGAGATGGACATGCGCCAGCCGGATACGGTGAAGGGCGCACTGGCCTATACGCCGGGTGTGATGATTGGAAATCGCGGTGCCTCCACCGCCTATGATGCAGTGAACATCCGTGGTTTCAGCTCGGTAGGTACCAATATGTATCTGGATGGCCTGAAACTGCAGGACGATAACTATTCGATTTATCAGATAGACCCTTACTTCCTTGAGCGAGCGGAAGTACTGCGCGGACCGTCTTCGGTATTGTACGGCAAAAGCAACCCTGGTGGGGTGGTCGCGCTGGTCAGTAAGCGGCCGACAACAGAGACGCTGCGCGAAGTTCAATTCAAAATGGGGACAGATAATCTGTTCCAGACCGGTTTTGACTTCAGTGACGCTTTGGATGATGCGGGGGTTTACTCATATCGTCTGACGGGGGTTGCGCGCGATGAAGATCAGCAGCAGGTTGGCGAGAAAAGTAAACGTTATGCTATTGCTCCTTCCTTCAGTTGGCGACCTGATGATCGCACTTCTTTGACTTTCCTCAGCAGCTTCCAGGATGATCCTAGCGTTGGCTTCTATGGCTGGTTGCCGAAAGAAGGTACGGTGCAAAATGGTATCAACGGTAAGTTACCGACCAGTTTCAACGATGGTGAGCCTGGCTATAACAACATTTCCCGCAAGCAGCAAATGGTCGGATATGCCTTTGAGCATAGTTTTGATGATGTTTGGACCGTGCGCTAAAACCTGCGTTATTCGAAAATGGATGTGGACTACCGTTCTATTTACGGCCTAGGCATTGATCCAGATAATTCAGCTGAGCTGAAGCGTGGCGTGATGAATTCCAAAGAGCATATGTCCAGCTTTGCGGTCGACACACAGGCACAGGCTAAATTTGCGACCGGGCAAGTTGACCATATCTTGTTGATGGGTGTGGATTATATGCGTATGCGCAATGATGTTGTGTATCAATATGGCAGTGCATCCAATCTGAATGTCATCGCTCCACAGTACGGCAATCGGAGCTATACCATTACCGGTGGTGCCAGTCAGGTTAACCGTCAGGAGCAGACCGGCCTGTATGTGCAAGATCAGGCTGAATGGAACAACTGGGTTCTGACGATGGGGGGGCGCTATGATTGGAGCGATACCAATAGCACCAATCGCCTGAACCAGAATTCCGTCTCTAAGCAGCAGGATAACCAGTTTACCGGCCGTGCTGGCTTGAACTATGTTTTCGAAAACGGCATCGCGCCTTATGTCAGCTACAGCGAATCGTTTGAGCCAACCTCAGGCACTGATTTTTCAGGTAATACGTTTGCTGCCTCTAAAGGCAAGCAGTATGAGGCTGGGGTTAAATACGCACCTAAGGATCGTCCGATCACCGCCAGTTTGGCGCTTTACCAGTTGACTAAAACCAACAATAAAGTGGCTGACTTAGAACATCCGTTCTTTAGCGTCCAGGGAGGGGAGGTCCGTTCTCGTGGGATTGAGTTGGAGGCGAAAGCGGCCTTGTCGGCTAACCTCAATCTGTTGGGCTCTTACACCTACACGGATGCTGAATATACTAAAGATACTTCGCTACAGGGGAATACACCTTCCGCTATCCCTAAACACATGGCTTCTCTGTGGGCGGATTACACCTTCCATGAAACTGCGATTAGCGGTTTGACCTTGGGTTCAGGCGTTCGCTATGTTGGCTCCAGCTATGGTGACGAGGCCAATACGTTTAAAGTGAAGGATTACACGGTGTTTGATGCCGCGATAAAATATGATCTGGCGCGTTTCAATTTGCCAGGATCTTCAATTGGCATCAATGTGAACAACCTGTTTGATAAGGAATATGTCTCCAGCTGCTTTGCTACTTATGGCTGCTACTGGGGCGCAGAACGCCAGGTGGTCGCCACCGCAACCTTCCGTTTCTAACCGGATAGCCGGGGCGGCACTGCGTCGCCCCGGACAAAGCAGGATCTATGCAGGACAAACTTCTTAATCCCGGCGCGACCTTCGCGCTGGATAACGCCAGCTTCGCCGTCCCCGGCCGGGTGCTGTTGCAACCGCTGTCGCTCAGTTTTCCCCAGGGCAAAGTCTGCGGCCTGATCGGCCATAACGGTTCCGGTAAATCCACCCTGTTGAAACTGCTCGGGCGGCATCATGCGCCCAGCGGCGGTCAGGTTTTGCTCAATCGGCAGCCGTTGGCGCAGTGGGACAGCAAATCCTTCGCCCGCCAGGTGGCCTACTTGCCGCAGCAGTTGCCGGCGGCGGAAGGCATGACGGTGCGCGAGCTGGTGGCCTCGGCCGCTATCCGTGGCACGGCGCGCTGGGGCGTTTTGGCGCCAACGATCGCCAATTGGTGGAGGAGGCCATCGCGCTGGTGGGGCTGAAGCCGTTCGCCAGCCGCCTGGTGGACAGCCTCTCCGGCGGCGAGCGCCAACGCGCCTGGCTGGCGATGATGGTGGCGCAGGACAGCCGCTGCCTGCTGCTTGACGAACCGACCTCGGCGCTGGACATCGCGCACCAGGTCGAGGTGCTGGCGCTGATCCAGCGCCTGAGCCGCGAACGCGATCTCACGGTGATCGCCGTGCTGCACGACATCAACATGGCGGCACGCTATTGCGACCATCTGGTGGCGCTGCGCGGCGGTGAAATGATCGCCCAGGGCGGCCCGCTGGAACTGATGCAGGGGCCGGTGCTGGAACAAATTTACGGTATTCCTATGGGCACGTTGCCGCACCCGAGCGGTGGCGCGCCGGTGAGTTTTGTCTACTGATGTCCTCTGCATTCACTTCTTCTCACGATCCGCTGCGCCGCCGTTTGTTGATGGCGCTGGCGCTGTCGCCGCTGTTGGGTTCGTTGCCCGGTCGAGCGGCGGATGCGCCGTCGGATATCGCCCGCGTTGCGGCGCTGGAATGGTTGCCGATCGAACTGCTGTTGGCATTGGGCATGACGCCGCTGGCGGTGGCCGATGTGCATAACTACAACCTGTGGGTGGCGGAGCCGAAGCTGCCGGCGACGGTGGTCGACGTCGGCCAGCGCACCGAACCTAACCTCGAACTGCTGCAGCAGCTCCAGCCTTCGCTGGTGTTGCTGTCGCAAGGCTATGGCCCAACGCCGCAAAAAATCCAACCCATCGCGCCAACCATGAGCTTCGGCTTCAACGACGGCAGCGGCAAACCGCTGACCGTCGCCCGCCAGTCGCTGCTGGCGCTGGGGCAACGATTGGGCATAGAAAGCCGCGCGGTACAGCACCTGGCGCAGTTTGACCGCTTTATGCAGGACGCGCGTCAGCGCCTGCAAAGCTACACCCGGCAACCGCTGCTGCTGTTTTCACTGATCGACACGCGCCATGCGTTGATCATCGGCCAGAAAAGCCTGTTCCAGGAGGCGATGGATCAACTGGGCATCCGCAATGCCTGGCAGGAAGAAACCAATTTCTGGGGCACGGCGGTGGTGGGCATTGAACGGTTGGCCACGGTGCGTAATGCCCGGGTCATCTATCTCGATCACGGTAATCAGGCGATGATGGACAAGGTCAGCGCGACGCCGCTGTGGCAGTCGTTGCCCTTCGTGCGGCAAAACCAGCTGCGGCAGGTGCCGGCGGTGTGGTTCTACGGTGCCACGCTGTCGACGATGCGGTTTTGCCGCCTGTTGGCGCAGGCTCAGGAGAGTGCGTCATGAGTTCGGGCATCCGGAAATTGCCGCTGACGCTGATCCTACTGTTGCTGGCGGCGGCAGGTGGCCTGACGATATACAACCTGGCGCAGCAGCTGCCGCCGGCGCAATGGGCGCGGGCGCTCAGCGCGCCGGACATCGACGACGTGCGGCAAATGCTGTTCCATTACAGCCTGTTGCCGCGGTTGACGGTGTCGCTGTTGGCCGGCGCCGGTCTGGGGTTGGTCGGCGTGCTGTTCCAGCAGGTGTTGCGCAATCCGTTGGCGGAGCCGTCGACGCTCGGCGTGGCCGCCGGCGCGCAGCTTGGCCTGACCATCGCCACGCTGTGGGTGCTGCCGGGAGGTGAGTTTACCCGCCAGCTGGCCGCTATGGTGGGCGCGATTGTGGTGGGCGGGCTGGTGTTCGGCGTCGCCTGGGGCAAACGGATGTCGCCGGTCACGCTGATTCTGGCCGGGCTGGTGCTGGGGCTGTACTGCGGTGCGGTCAACAGCCTGTTGGCGCTGTTTCATTACGATCAGCTGCAGGGCATGTTCCTGTGGGGCACTGGTGCGTTGAACCAACAGGACTGGAGCGCCGTGCGGTTCCTCCTGCCGCGTTTGCTGGTGGCTGGCCTGTTGGCGGCGCTGTTGCTGCGCCCGCTGACGCTGCTGGGGCTGGACGACGGTGTGGCGCGCAACCTGGGGTTAGGGCTATCGATGGCGCGCTTCTGTGCTTTGGGGTTGGCCATCATCTTCAGCGCCATGTTGGTGAGCGCGGTGGGCGTTATCGGCTTTATCGGCCTGTTTGCACCGCTGATGGCGAAGATGCTGGGGGCTCGCCGCCTGGCGCACCGCATGATGCTGGCGCCGCTGCTGGGGGCGCTGTTGCTGTGGCTGACCGATCAGGTGATGCTCGGGGTAACGCAGGTGTGGCGCGAGATCCCGACCGGCGCGGCCACCGCGCTGTTCGGCGCGCCGCTACTGCTGTGGCTGCTGCCGCGGTTGCGCAGCGCCGCCACGCCGCCGCCGATGAACCTCGGCGACAAGGTGCCTGCCGAACGCGGGAATCTGCCCGGCTGGATCCTGGTGGGCGGCCTCGTGCTGCTGATCGGCCTGGCGCTGGCGTTGATGTTGGGCAAAAATGCCGGCGGCTGGCACTGGAGCCTGGGCGCGGAACTGGACGCTCTGCTGCCGTGGCGCTGGCCGCGCGTGCTGTCGGCGCTGGCGGCGGGCATGATGCTGGCGGTCGCCGGCACGCTGATCCAGAAGTTGACCGGCAACCCGATGGCCAGCCCGGAAGTGTTGGGCATCAGCTCCGGCGCCGCTTTTGGCGTCGTGATGATGCTGTTTATGGTGCCGGGCGACGCCTTCGTGTGGCTGCTGCCCGCCGGCAGTCTGGGAGCGGCCGCCACGTTGCTGATCATCATGATCGCCGCAGGCCGCGGCGGTTTCTCGACCGAACGCATGCTGCTGGCCGGTATCGCGCTCAGCACCGCCTTTACCACCGTCATCTTCCTGCTGTTGGCCAGCGGCGATCCGCGTATGGGGGGCTTGCTGACCTGGCTCTCCGGTTCGACCTATTCGGTGGAGCCGGCGCAGGCGCTGCGCACCGCGCTGATCGCCGCCGGATTGCTGGTATTGGCGCCGCTGTGCCGCCGCTGGCTGACCATCCTGCCGCTCGGCGGCGCCACCGCCCGTTCTGTGGGCATTGCGCTGACGCCGGCGCGGTTGAGCATTCTGTTGCTGGCTGCCACCCTGACCGCGATGGCGACCCTGACTGTAGGGCCGCTGAGCTTTGTCGGGCTGATGGCGCCGCATATGGCGCGCATGCTGGGCTTCCGCCGCGCGCTGCCGCAAATGGTGATCGCCGCGCTGCTGGGCGGCTTGCTGATGGTGTTTGCCGACTGGTGCGGACGGATGCTGCTGTTCCCGTATCAGATCCCCGCCGGGTTATTGGCGACCTTTATCGGTGCACCGTACTTCGTGTATCTGTTGCGTAAGCAGACCTCGTAAGCGGCGTCTCGGCTGCGTTTTCTCTGTCATCAAAGGCTCAGCGTTGCTGGGCCTTTTTTTATTTTTCATGATGTTGCAAGGCGCTGCGAACGGATGCGCAAAAACGATATTGCGTGCGAAAAGGAGCGCGAGGCGTGGCGGTGAGATGAATATACTTCGGGCGGGTGCTCTGGATCTTTGTCTCTGGAGCTTCTGCGAAAGGTACAAAGAGAAAAGCCCCGAGTCGATATTCATCAACCCGAGGCCTACTCTAACGCGTCACAACGTTAAGTTAGCCTCTTACCCGCCGCGAGGCAAGGAGAAGAAGGCATGATGCCGAACAAACGCAGCCCGTTAAAACTGGTGATTATTTGTGCCACGGTAATATCACTGGCATGGATAACCCGCAGCACGCTGTGTGAGCTGCGGATCCGAGCGGGCACTACGGAGGTTGCGGCCATTTTGGCTTACGAATCCGAACGGTAAGGCAACCCGGCGGCGGGGGCGGTGCCTCCGCCGGCCGGCAGTCGATGCGTTGATCCAGGAGCACCCATCCGCTCAAAAAAAAACGGCGAGCCAGGGCTCGCCGTTTTCATGTTGATGTCGGGGCTTATTTCAGGCCGGCGGCATCGCGCAGCAGCGCGGCTTTGTCGGTCGCTTCCCACGGGAAGTGCTCGCGGCCGAAGTGGCCGTAGGCAGCGGTTTCGCGGTAGATCGGCTGCAGCAGATCCATCATCTGGATCAGGCCATATGGGCGCAGATCGAAGAATTCGCGCACCAGCAGCGTCAGCTGTTCGGTTGGCACTTTCTCGGTACCGAAGGTTTCCACCATGATGGAGGTCGGTTCCGCTACGCCGATAGCGTAAGACACCTGGATTTCGCAACGATCGGCCAGGCCGGCGGCAACGATGTTTTTCGCCACGTAGCGTGCCGCGTAGGCCGCGGAACGGTCAACCTTGGACGGATCCTTACCGGAGAAGGCGCCGCCGCCGTGGCGCGCCATGCCGCCGTAGGTGTCGACGATGATCTTACGGCCGGTCAGGCCGCAGTCGCCCATCGGGCCGCCGATAACGAAACGGCCGGTCGGGTTGATGTGGTATTTGGTGCCCGCCGTCAGCCATTCCGCCGGCAGGACCGGTTTGATGATCTCTTCCATCACCGCTTCTTGCAGATCTTTCAGCGCGATGTCTTCGGAATGCTGGGTGGACAGCACCACGGCGTCGATGCCGACGATTTTGCCGTCGTCGTACTGGAAGGTCACCTGGCTCTTCGCGTCCGGACGCAGCCACGGCAGGGTGCCGTTTTTACGCACTTCGGACTGGCGCTGCACCAGACGGTGCGCGTAGGTCACCGGGGCCGGCATCAGCACGTCGGTTTCGTTGGTGGCGTAGCCAAACATCAAGCCCTGATCGCCGGCGCCCTGCTCGAGAGGATCGGTACGGTCAACGCCCTGATTGATATCCGGGGATTGTTTGCCGATGGCGCTCAATACTGCGCAGGAGTTGGCGTCAAAGCCCATGTCCGAATGAACGTAGCCGATCTCGCGCACGGTCTTGCGGGTGATCTCTTCGATATCGACCCAGGCGCTGGTGGTGATTTCACCGCCGACCAGCACCATGCCGGTTTTCACGTAGGTTTCGCAGGCGACGCGCGCCTTCGGATCTTGTTCCAGGATGGCGTCGAGGACGGCATCGGAGATCTGATCGGCGATTTTATCGGGATGTCCTTCGGAGACGGATTCGGACGTGAAGAGGTGTTTAGCCATTGTGTTCTTTACCTTGCATAAGACGGGTTAGAAATTACTGCACAGCGCTGGAGATCCGGCATCAAAGCGAAGGGTCTTCCGCTGATGGCGCGAGATGCATCCTGCAACGCCCCTCAGGCAAAGCCGTTAAGCAGTTTATCAGTTAACCAGTATAGATGGATTAACATCTGGACGTCTATTTTAGGTCAGGGTTTAGCCAGATTGCCAGTAATTTTTTGCGCTTTCGCTCTTTTGCGCAAACGGGTTGGCGCCATTTTCATCGCTTGAAACAGTTTTCGGCGAATTTTCATTTTGCTTTTTCACCTGCTTACCGGTATAAACTGCGCGCGCGGTTCATTTGCTGCACAGTACAGCGGTCTTGAGTGGGGGAAGGCGCGATAAACTTCCGCTTTGCATTCGCCGCCGTTGCGCTATTATCCGTCGCAGGCGTTCTCCGTGAGCGCCGCCGCTTCATCGAACGGTCACGTTCTTACACTATTTTAGAGGCTTGGTCGTTCACTCCGAACGGCGCGCGTGGAGGTGGTTGGATTAATGATCCGTTGTCTACCGGTTGTTGGTTCCCAACAGCAGTGCCGTTCTGGCGCACATTCTTCTGCTATTTCCCGTCTTGTCTCTTTGTCACTTACCAGGTGCGATAAACACTTGGCCGCTACTCAGGATTCTCGGGCCGGCTAATGGTCGTCTGAAGAACTGAACAAGGGTAGCCTGCAGCCTTCCTGTGGGATGTTTCTTGGCCCGATTCACGAGGTTTGAACAGGGTGTCTTACAATTATATGAGTGATAAACCGATCGCTGACCGCGAACGGCGGTTCTCTTCGCTGCCGCCAGCGCGGCTTGTTGGGTTGTTCTCGCGGGTGGTAGCTGCGATAGTGGCTGACGGTTTCGTCAGTGCGGAATGTGAGGCGAACCATGTCTGATGATCTGTTGATTCACCGCCCGCCGGTTGCGGGCGAGTCTTTATCTTTGCGCTCCATGCAGGAGGTTGCCATGAATGATCGTAATGCCAGCAAGATGCTGCGTACTTATAACGTCGCCTACTGGGGCAACAATTACTATGACGTCAACGAGCTGGGCCATATCAGCGTGTGCCCGGACCCGGATGTCCCGCAGGCGCGCGTCGATCTGGCAGAACTGGTGAAAACGCGCCAGCAAGACGGCCAACGTTTGCCTGCGCTGTTCTGCTTCCCGCAGATCCTTCAGCATCGCCTGCGTTCGATCAACGCCGCGTTTAAACGCGCGCGTGAGTCTTTCGGTTACCAGGGCGGCTATTTCCTGGTGTATCCGATCAAGGTGAACCAACATCGCCGCGTGATTGAGTCGCTGGTGAACTCTGGCGAACCGCTGGGGCTGGAAGCCGGCTCCAAGGCCGAGCTGATGGCGGTGCTGGCGCATGCCGGCATGACCCGCTCGGTGATCGTCTGTAACGGCTATAAAGATCGTGAATATATTCGCCTGGCGCTGATCGGCGAAAAACTGGGGCATAAGGTGTACCTGGTGATCGAGAAGATGTCCGAGATCAACCTGGTGCTGGAAGAGGCTGAGCGGCTGAACGTGGTGCCGCGCCTGGGCGTGCGTGCGCGCCTGGCGTCTCAGGGCTCCGGCAAATGGCAGTCGAGCGGCGGCGAAAAATCCAAGTTCGGTCTGGCGGCGGTGCAGGTGCTGAAGCTGGTGGAAACCCTGCGCGAAGCGGGCCGTCTCGACAGCCTGCAACTGCTGCATTTCCACTTGGGCTCGCAGCTGGCCAACATTCGCGATATCGCCACCGGCGTGCGCGAATCGGCGCGCTTTTACGTTGAACTGCACAAGCTGGGCGTCAACATTCAGTGCTTCGACGTGGGCGGCGGCTTGGGCGTCGACTACGAAGGCACCCGCTCGCAGTCCGACTGCTCGGTGAACTACGGCCTGAACGAATACGCCAACAACGTGATTTGGGGTATCGGCGATGCCTGTAACGAACACGGCCTGCCGCACCCGACGGTGATCACCGAGTCCGGCCGCGCCGTGACCGCGCACCATACGGTGCTGGTTTCCAACGTGATCGGCGTCGAGCGCAACGAATTCAGCGAACCGTTGCCGCCGGAAGCCGACGCGCCGCGCGCGCTGGAAAGCATGTGGGAAACCTGGCTGGAAATGAACGAGCCGGAGAACCGCCGCTCGCTGCGCGAATGGCTGCACGACAGCCAGATGGATCTGCACGACGTGCATACCCAATACGCGCACGGCATGCTGGATCTGACCAAGCGCGCCTGGGCCGAGCAGCTGTATCTGAACATCTGCAACAAGATCCAGCAGCAGCTCGATCCGAGCAATCGCGCGCACCGTCCAATCATCGACGAGCTGCAAGAGCGCATGGCGGACAAGTTCTACGTCAATTTCTCGCTGTTCCAGTCGATGCCGGATGCCTGGGGTATCGATCAGCTGTTCCCGGTGCTGCCGCTGGAAGGGCTGGATAAGCCGCCGGAAGGCCGTGCGGTGCTGCTCGACATCACCTGCGATTCCGACGGCACTATCGACCATTACGTCGACGGCGACGGCGTGGCGACCACCATGCCGATGCCGCCGTACGATCCGGAGAACCCGCCGGCGCTGGGCTTCTTCATGGTCGGCGCGTACCAGGAGATCCTCGGCAACATGCACAACCTGTTCGGCGACACCGCCTCGGTTGACGTGTACGTGTTCCCGGACGGCAGCGTCGAGACCGAGTTGTCCGACGAGGGCGACACCGTGGCGGACATGCTGGAGTACGTGCAGCTCGATCCGGGTGCGCTGCTGGCCAAGTTCCGCGATCAGGTCAAAGAAACCGATCTGGACAGCGAGCTGCAGGCGCAATTCCTGGAAGAGTTTGAAGCCGGCCTGTACGGCTACACGTATCTGGAAGACGAGTAACTGCCCTCTTCAGGGGGGCGATATCGGCCCCCTTGAAGCATGGATAAAATGCGGCCATAATCAGCCGTATCGGTAGCACCGAAACAAACATCGAACAAATCCCTTTCTCGTCGGGCTAACGACGCGGGAGGGATTTTTTTTTGTAACGGCCCGGCCTCTGCGCCCGGCAACTTGTTGAACTACGAGGGTTTACTATGAGCACCTTAGGCCATCAGTCCGATAATTCATTAGTGTCCAACGCCTTTGGTTTCCTGCGCTTTCCGCTGAACTTCATGCCTTACGACAGCGATGCAGAGTGGGTCATCACCGGCATTCCGTTTGACATGGCGACCTCCGGTCGCGCCGGCGGCCGTCACGGCCCGGCGGCCATCCGTCAGGTGTCCACCAACCTGGCCTGGGAAGGCAACCGCTGGCCGTGGAGCTTCGATCTGCGCGATCGTCTGAACGTGGTTGACTGCGGCGACATCGTGTTCAACTTCGGCGACGCGCAGGACATGAGCGACAAGCTGCAGGCGCACGCGGAGAAACTGCTGAAGGCCGGTAAGCGCATGCTCTCGTTCGGCGGCGACCACTTCGTGACCCTGCCGCTGCTGCGCGCGCACGCCAAGCATTTCGGCAAGCTGGCGCTGGTGCACTTCGACGCCCACACCGATACCTACGCCAACGGCAGCAAGTTCGACCACGGCACCATGTTCTACCATGCCCCGAACGAAGGCTTGATCGATCCGCACCACTCGGTGCAGATCGGCATTCGTACCGAGTTCGATCATGACAACGGTTTTACCGTGCTGGACGCCGCGCAGGTGAACGATCGCAGCGTGGACGACCTGCTGACCCAGATCAAGGGCATCGTCGGCGATATGCCGGTGTATCTGACCTTCGACATCGACTGCCTGGATCCGGCGTTCGCACCGGGCACCGGCACGCCGGTGATCGGCGGCCTGACCTCCGATCGCGCGCTGAAGCTGGTGCGCGGCATGCAGTCGCTGAACATCGTCGGCATGGACGTGGTGGAAGTGGCGCCGGCTTATGACCAGTCCGAGATCACCGCGCTGGCCGCGGCGACCCTGGGTCTGGAGATGCTGTACCTGCAGGCGGCCAAGAAACACGCCTGACGCCAGGCTACTCCTCGCTGAAAAAGCGGCTTCCATCGTATGGGGGCCGCTTTTTTTATTGCATTTGCCGCCATCCGTGCTGCCTTCTCAGTCCGTTGCAACGCTTTTGCACAACACCGCGCAGAAATGAAACTGAGTCAGTAAAAAGGAATCTGGAGAGTGGGGAGGATGAATATACTGCGCGCGGGTGCTCTGGATCTTTGTATCTGGAGCCTGCGTGAAAGGTACAAAGAGAAAAGCCCCGAGTCGATATCCATCAACCCGAGGCCAACTCTAACGCCAGACAACGTTAAGTTAGCCTCTTACCCGCCGCGAGGCAAGGAGAAGAAGGCATGATGCCGAACAAACGGAGCCTGTTAAAATTGGTGGTTATTTGTGCCACGGTAATATCACTGGCATGGATAACCCGCAGCACGCTGTGTGAGCTGCGGATCCGATCGGGCAACACGGAGGTTGCGGCCATTTTGGCTTACGAATCCGAACGGTAAGGCAACCCGGCGGCGGGGGATGTTCCCCGTCTGCTGATTGTTGGCGTCCAGATCCACGAGCACCCTCTCAACGCTTTCGGTTTTCCGCCGCACAGGGGCAGAGAAACGGGTTTATGCCCGCTTCATCTGCTGTGCCAGCAACATGCGGCCAAACAGCGCGCCGCCCGCCAGCAGCTGCGAGGCGATCAGCACCGCAAAGCCTGAAGACACCTTGCCCTGGCTGGCCATCACCATGCCCATCGCCATCGGCACAAACGCCGAGAACATATTGCCGATGCCGTTGATCAGCCCATAGGCGCTGCCGACCGCCTCCGGCCGCGCATAATGTTGCAGCAGCGTGGGTATCGCCGCGCCCTGCGCCCCCCAACAGGCGTTGGCCGCCAGCAGGAAGAAGGCGATCCAGCCAAGCTGATGGCTGTGCATCACGCCATAAATGCACAGCGCGGTCGCTGCGCCGCCGCAGACGAAGATCAGCGGCGCCTGATAAGGGCGGATACGATCGAGCAACACGCCACCGAGGTATTTGGAGGCGATGCTGACGATGAAAGGCAGCGCGGCCATCCAGCCCATCTGCTTGATGGAAAACCCCTTTTCATCGGTCAGATACGCCGGCAGCCAGGCGCTGGAGCCCCACAGATAGCTGAGCGTGGCGATCTCGATCAGCAGGATCCAGCCGAGCATCGGCGTGCGCCAGGCCAGTGCAAAGGTGCGCCAGACGCGGTTCAGCACCGGTTGCGGATCGGCAGGGCGTGAAGATGAGGATAAGGGGAGCGGGTGAACGAACAGCCGCACCAGCGCCAGCCCCAGCAGCAGGTTGAGCAGCGCCAGCAGGTGAAACGACATCGCCCAACCGAAGTGCGCCATCAGAAAACTCACCAGCGGAAAGCCGAGCACCAGCCCCAACGAAACGCCCAGCGCGCTGACCGCGTTGGGCTTGCCGCGCTCGTCGGCGGCGAAATGCTCGCCGATGTACATGGTCTTCAGCGAGAACAGCGGCCCTTCGCTGACGCCAAGCAGCGCGCGCACCACGCACAGCAGCATCAGCGATCCCGCCAGCGGCGAGGCGGCGGTGAGCAGCGCCCACAGCACCACGCTCAGCGTCAGCGCGCGGCGGTAGCCCATCAGCGTTTCCAGAAACGGCGTCAGCAACATGGCGGACAGCCCGTAGCCGAGCAAAAACACCGTCATCAGCGTGCCCTGGTGAGCGCGGTCACCGCCAAGTTGGAAGTGTTGCAGGAAGTCGGGATTGACCAACATCACGGCGATATTGACCCGATCCGCATAGGCGATAACGATCAGAAACAGCAGGGCGATCACTCCAAACCAGCGTTGACGTTGTTGCACGGCGCGTTCCTCAGTGCGAGCGGTTGACGAATTCAGGCAGCAGCAAACTCACCCGAGGATGCCAGTTAGCGCAAACGCGGGAGGATGAGGCTGATTGATGTAAAATTATTGTTATCAAATAGGGTGTGAAAGACAGAGAGAAAACACTTTTACGCGCAATGCGTCGCCGGAATCAACGCGTTTTTTGCCATAAATTAGCAGGGGAGCGCACAACTGACATAGGTTTTTCATATCGGTGCATTATTTCGTGATCCTTCCCGCATTTGTCATTTTTAAACAACCTTTCATTAACATTTGCCGTTCCGCTCGCTTGACGAAAGTTTCGCCACACTTATAGTGACTGTATTAAATAAGAAACTGAGTTTCATATATGAAACAATCAGATAGAGGATAAAAGCAATGAGCTGGAAGAATGTGTGCGAAGTGTCTCAGGTGAAAGAAGATTTTCCTTTTTCCGGCAACGTGGAAGGAAAAGAGATCGGGGTATACCTGCTCGACGGTAACTACTACGCGCTGGAAGACGTCTGCCCGCATGCCTATGCCTTGCTCAGCCAGGGGTTTGTAGACGACGGCAAGGTTGAGTGCCCGTTGCACGAAGCGCTGTTTGACGTGCGCACCGGCCAGTGCCTGCGCGAGCCGGGCGGCCGCGATCTGCAAACCTATCCCACCCGGGTGGTCGACAACCAAATCCAGATCACCTTTATCGCGGAGGAGTAATCATGCAGCACATCACCGATTTCAATCCCTGGCTGCCGGACACCCAACAGGTGACGCCGGCCCGCGAAGGCGGCAACGGTCAAATCCATCAGCCGGGCCAATTTCGCAACGTGATCTGGCAAAACCGTGCTCGTGTGCCGGACGGTTTCGAAACCGCCCTGGTGGCGGCGCTGGAAACGATCTTCGATCAGGGCGCGGAAGAGCTGGAGCAGATCGTCAGCGCGTTGAATCAGCGCCGCCTGTTCGATCGCAGCGGCCAACCGTGGAATGAGGCGACGTTCCGCGAATTCCTTCACGTTAACGGTTTCTGAGCCACATCCGGGAGAAGACAATGACAGCAAATACAACATCCTCCGAACAGAGCTTGCAGGACTATCTTGACCAGGGGCTGCGCGGCATGTGGTATCCGGTGCTGGCCTGCTGGGAAGTGGGCAACAATCCGGTCGGCATCACTCGTCTGGAGCAGCAAATCGTGGTGTGGCGCGACGGTGAAGGCCAGATCCACGCGCTGGAAGACCGCTGCCCGCACCGCGGCGCGCGGCTTTCCATGGGATGGAACCTCGGCGATCGCATCGCCTGCTGGTATCACGGGGTGGAGGTCGGCGGCGACGGCACGGTGAAAGACGTGCCGGCGGTGGATCGTTGCCCGCTGGTGGGGCAAAAATGCCTGCGGTCTTACCCGGCCAAAGAAGCCTACGGCGCGGTGTTCCTTTATTTCGGCGTGACGGCGGATGAAGCGCCGGCGGAGCTGACTTTCCCGCAAGAGCTGGCGGACGAAGCGTCGTACAGCAATTTCCTGTGCACCGCCAGCTGGAACTGCAACTACCAATACGCCCTGGAAAACGTGATGGATCCGATGCACGGCACCTACCTGCACTCCTCCTCGCACTCGATGGCGGAAGGGGACCGCAAGGCGGATATGGGGCTGGAGCCGACCGACAGCGGGTTTATCTTCAAGAAAAACGGCCAGATTGGCGTCAACTTCGACTGGGTGGAGTTCGGCAACAGCGGCGCGTATTGGATGCGCCTGTCGATCCCGTACAAAAAGCGCTTCGGGCCGGGCGGTCACTTCTGGATCATCGGCATGGTGGTGCCGGAAGACAAGGATCACTGCCGGGTGTTCTTCTGGCGCATCCGCAAGGTTAAAGACTGGCAGCGCGACATGTGGCGCTTTATGTACCGCAACCGCCTGGAATCGTTGCATTGGGACGTGCTCGAGCAGGATCGCATCGTGCTTGAAAATATGGCGCCTAACGCTCGCGGTCGCGAATATCTGTACCAGCACGACGTCGGCCTTTCGCGCCTGCGCCGCCTGATGCAAAAAGAGGCGCAGAAACAGCTGGCGACGCTGCGCGAGCGGGAGGCGGCGCAGTGAACGGCCTGCTGAACGGCAAACGCATCGTGGTCACCGGGGCGGCGCGCGGCCTGGGCTACAGCTTCGCCGCCGCCATCGCCGCCGCCGGCGCGCAGGTGGTGATGTGCGACATTCTGGCGGATGAGCTGGCGGCGAGCGGCGCCGCGCTGCGTGAGCAGGGCGCTCGAGTGGAAACGCAGACCATCGATCTGGCGTCACCGGATTCGATCCGTTCGGCGTTCGAGAAGATCGCCGCAGGCGGCGGGATCGACGGTCTGGTGAACAACGCGGCGCTGGCGACCGGCGTCGGCGGCAAAACCATGATGGAATACGATATCGATCTGTGGGATCGGGTGATGCAGGTCAACGTGCGCGGCACCTGGCTGGTGAGCCAGGCGGCGGTGCCGCTGCTGGCGCGCAGCCCGCACGCCAAGATCGTCAACGTGGCGTCGGACACTGCGCTGTGGGGCGCGCCGCGCCTGATGGCCTATGTCGCCAGTAAAGGCGCGCTGATCGCGATGACCCGCTCGATGGCGCGCGAGCTGGGCCCGCAGGGGATCTGCGTCAACGCCATCGCGCCGGGCCTGACGCGGGTGGAAGCCACCGAGTATGTGCCCGCCGAGCGCCATCAGCTGTACGAGCAGGGGCGCGCGCTGGCCGGGGCGCAGCACCCGGACGATGTGAACGGTACGGTGCTTTATCTGCTGTCGCCGCTGGCGGATTTCGTCACCGGCCAACTGCTGCCGGTCAACGGCGGCTTTGTATTCAACTGACGGCCCGCAGGGCCGGCGCACAGCGCAGGAGCGAGAGATGGCGGACGAGCAAGCATGTAAGTATCTGATCCCGGGGCTGGATCGCGGGTTGCAGCTGCTGCTGGCGTTTGGCGAGCAGCATAAGGAAATGACTTTCGCCGAGTTGCATCGCCTGGTCGATATGCCGAAGGCCACCGCCTACCGTGTGGTGCAGACGCTTGAGCACCTGGGCTTTCTGGAGCGCAATCCGCGCACCAACACCTTTGCGCTCGGCATCAAGGTGCTGCGCCTCGGCTTTGAATACATCGCGTCGCTGGACGTGGCGCAGGCCGGCCAGCCGGTGATTGAGCAGCTGCGCGATCGCAGCCAGTGCAGCAGCCATCTGGCGATCCGCGACGGGCGCGACGTGATCTACATCGCCCGCGTCAGCGCCGCCGGTTCGCAGATCAATCAGGTCAGCGTCGGCACTCGCTTGCCGGTGCATCAAACCTCGCTGGGTCGCATGCTGTTGACCAGCGCCACCCGCAGCGAGTTCGAACAACTTTATCCGGACGCGCAGCTGCCGGGCAATGCGCCGGGCACCCCGGCGGATCGCGAAACGCTGTGGCAGATGGTGCAGCAAGACAAAGCGCGCGGCTATGTGATCGGCGAATCGTTCTTCCGCCACGGCATCTCCTCGATCGTCTACCCGATCTTCAACCGCGAGCAGCGGGTCGAGGCGGTGGTCAGCATCATGGTGCCGTCCGATGAGATCCCGAAAGCGGATCGCGAGCGGCTGCGCATGGAAGTACGCGACGCGGCGGAGAAAATTTCCGGCTTCCTCGGCGCGCCGCCGCAGGCCAACGTCGGCTAACCGAAAGGACCGACTCTTTTACTCAGGCAGGGATAAGGCCCGTAGCAAACAGGGGCCGGGGTTCACTCATGCCTGAAAACCGTATGCAGCGAGAACGTGAGGCTGAACAATGAGCGTAATCGGAATCGAAAAACTGGAATTTGGCGTCGAAGATCTGCCAACCTGCGAAAAATTCATGCAAGACTTCGGCCTGCAGCCCGCCACGCAACATTGGGGCGAACCGCAGCGCGAATTCACCACCCTGAGCGGGGCGCGTGTCGTCCTGCATCCGTTGCAAAGCGCGGCGCTGCCTGCGGCGTTTGAGGGCGGTTCTACCCTGCGCCGCATGACCTGGGGCGTGGCCTCGCCCGCCGAGCTGGCGCGCCTGCAGCCGCGTTTGGCGTTGATGCCCGGCTTCCGGCAGGTGGGAGAAGAGCTGGAATGCCTCGATCCCAACGGCATGACGCTGCGCTTCGTCGTCAGCCGCCAGCAGGCGGTCGAGGTGCCGGTCACGCCGATCAACCAATGGGGCGACGTGCGCCGCATCGATCAACCCAGCCCGGTCTATGCGCAGGCGCAGCCGATCAACATTGGCCACGTGGTGTTCTTCGTTGAGGATCTGGCGGCGACCGAGCGTTTCTATCGCGAGCTGTTGGATTTCCAGGTTTCCGATCGCTATATCGATCGCGCCGTCTTCCTGCGTACCCAGGCGCGCGGCGGCCACCATAACCTGTTCCTGCTGAAGCTGCCGAACCGCCCACGGGGCCTGAACCACGTGGCGTTCACCGTGCGCGATATCCACGAAGTGATCGGCGGCGGCATCGCCATGAACAAGGAGAAGTGGAGCACCTTTATCGGCCCCGGCCGCCACCCGATCTCCTCGGCTTATTTCTGGTACGTCAACAGCCCGACCGGCGGCGCGTTCGAGTACTACACCAACGACGATTATCTGACGGAAAACTGGCAGCCGCGCGAGCTGGAGCATTCGTTGGTCTCCTTCACCGAATGGGCGGTAGAGGGCGGCATCGATCACGACACGCGCCGCCAGCATAAAAAGGCGGCGGCGTTATGAACCGGCCGGAACATGCGGGCATCGTGATCGTCGGCGGCGGCCAGGCCGGCGGCTGGGCGGCCAAGACGCTGCGCGATCGCGGTTACAGCGGCCGGCTGACGGTGGTCAGCGACGAACCCTACGATTTTTACGAGCGGCCGCCGCTGTCGAAAGCGGCGCTGCTGGATGCCGCGGCTCCTCTCAGCCGGCTGTTCAGCGAACAGACGGTGGCGGAGCTGAATATCGACTGGCGTCGCCCGCTGCGCGCCGAGTCCATCGATGCAGAACAGCAAATCGTCACGCTCAGCGACGGGCAACGGCTGCAGTTCGAGCAGTTGCTGATCGCCACCGGCGGTCGGCCGCGTTTGCCGGGCGCCGCCTGGGCGCAGCACCCGCGCGTGATGACGCTGCGTTCCTGGGACGATGCGGCTCGGTTGCGGCAGGGCCTGCAGGGTTGCCGCCGCCTGGCGATCGTCGGCGGCGGTTGGATCGGGCTGGAGATCGCCGCTTCCGCGCGCCGTCTCGGCGCCGAGGTGACGGTGTTTGAACGCCAGCCCGCGCTGTGCATGCGCAGCGTCGGCGCCGACGTTTCACAGGCGTTGCTCGAACTGCATCGTCAGCAGGGCGTCACGGTGCTGTGCGGCTGCGGCGAGATCTCGTTGGAAGATCGCGACGGCGCCGCCTGCGCGATGCTCGACGCCTTCGCCGCACCGTATGACGACGTGGCCTGGCTGTGGTCGGATCAATACGACGCCAATATCCAGATCCTCGGCGTGCCGAGCGGCGGCGTGCACCATGTGGTGCGCCGCACGCCGCAGTCGCAGGTGTTCTTCACGCTGAACGCCGATCGGCAGCTGGTGCAGATGGTGGCGTTCAACGATGCGCGCACCATCAAGCTCGGCAAGCGTTGGCTGGCGAGCGGCCGGGTGCTGGATCCGCAGCAGCTGGCGGATGCGGAGTTTTCTTTGATGGCGTTGAAATAACGCCCGAACCTCGGGAGCGTTTTATGACTACGCAAGACATTGACGCCCGCGCTGGACGGGCGGGGGAAGCCGTTGCCGAAAATCCGCAGCAGCGGGTGCGCTGGTCGGTGCCGATCGCGCTGTTCGCCTGCGTGCTGCTGGCGTTTTTCGACAAGATCAGCATCGCAGCGCTGTTTTCCGATAGTGAGTTTCAGCAGGCGTTGGGCATCGGGTTTGACCCGGCGCGGCTGGGTTTGCTGATGAGCGCGTTTCTGTTCTCCTACGGCATTTCCTCGATGCTGCTCAGCGGCATCGGCGATCGGCTTAATCCGGTCAAGGTATTGATTGGCATGATGGTGGTGTGGGGCGTACTGATGGTGTTGATGGGGATGACGCGTTCCTATCACGCCATGATGACGCTGCGCATTCTGCTCGGCATCGCCGAAGGGCCGCTGCTGCCGATGGCCTACGCCATTATTCGTCAGGCCTTCCCGCCGCAGCTGCAGGCGCGCGCCACCATGCTGTGGCTGCTCGGCACGCCGCTGGGCGCCGCGCTTGGCTTCCCGGTCACCCTGTACATTCTCAATACCTTCGACTGGCAGGCCACCTTCTTCTTTATGGCGTTTCTGACGCTGCCGGTGATGTTGCTGGTGCTGTTCGGCATGCGCCACCTGAACGTCGCGCGCCCGGCGGCGGCAACCAAGCCGGCGGTGTCCGAACGCAAACAGCATCGCCGCGAGCTGCTGCGCAGCCCGCACTTTTGGATGATCTGCCTGTTCAACATCGCCTTCCTGACCTACCTGTGGGGCATGAACGGCTGGTTGCCGAGCTATCTGATCAAGGGGAAAGGCATTCATCTGGAGCATGCCGGTTACCTCTCTTCGCTGCCGTTCATCGCCATGCTGCTCGGCGAAGTGCTGGGCGCCTGGCTGTCGGACAAGCTGGATCGGCGCGCGCTGGCCTGTTTCCTGTCGCTGTGCGGCGCCGGCCTCGGTCTGGCGGTGGTGCTGCACCTGCAGGGTACCTACAGCGTAATCGCCGCCATGGCCTTCAGCACCTTTATGTGGGGCGCCGGCGCGCCGAATATTTTCGCGCTGTTGGCGAAGGCGACCAGCAGCAAGGTCAGCGCCACCGCCGGCGGCATCTTCAACGGGTTGGGCAATTTTGCCGGCGCGCTGGCGCCGGTGCTGATGGGGGCGTTGATCGCCGCCACCGGCAATATGGATAACGGCCTGCTGTTCCTGGTGGTGATGGCTTTCGTCGGCTGCCTCATTCTGCTGCCGTTACTGAGAAAGTACTGATTAATCAATCGATTCAACAGAGGAGTGACAACATGTCTCAGGTTGAGAACAAAGCCGGCGTTAAGCCGCAGGATCTGTCGATGGAAAACTGGGTAGAGTCGCGCATCGCCCGTTTCGAAGGCCGTAAATACGACTGGAACGCGCTGAAATTCCAGGCCGACTTTGATCCGAAATACCGCCGTGCGCAGATGCGCTACATCGGCACCGGCGCCACCGGCGTGGCCAGTGACGCCAACACCATTCCGGCGGGCAACTTCACCTTCTCCACCATGGTGCTGCCGTCGAAGTGCGAGGGCCCGCTGCACCTGCACGACGACGTGGAGGAAGTGTTCTTCATGCTGAAGGGCAGCATCACGCTGATGATTCAGGACGGCGAAGAGTATTACGAAACCAGGCTGAAAGAGCGCGATCTGATCTCGGTGCCGGCGGGGGTATATCGCGGCCTGTTCAACCACGGTGAGGAAGAAGCGCTGATGTGCGTGATGCTCGGCACCGCCAAGCCGGAGATCCCGACCTATCAGGCGGATCATCCGCTGTCCAAAGTGAAGCGCAACTGATGAACGGCCTGGCGCAACGCCAACGGGCACGCTGCGGGGCGTATACCCTGAGCTGGCGCGAGGCCGGGCAGGGGCGGCCGGTGGTGTTGCTGCATGGCATCAGCTCCGGATCGGCCTCGTGGATCAAGCAGCTCAACGATAGCGGCCTGACGGATGGCCACCGTCTGTTGGCGTGGGACGCGCCGGGTTACGGCGGTAGCCTGCCGTTGGCGCATCCGCAGGCCGATGCCGCCGGTTATGCGGCGGCGTTGGCGGCGCTGATTGATGAGCTGCAGCTGGCGCAGCCGCTGATCGTTGGCCATTCGCTGGGGGCGCTGATCGGCAGCGCCTATGCCGCCGGCTATCCGGACGGGTTATGCGGATTGGCGTTGGCGGATCCGGCGCAGGGCTATGCCACGGCGCCGGAGGAAAAACGCCGGCAGGTCTATGGCCAGCGCCAACAGATGATAGAGACGCTGGGGCCGGTGGGCTACGGCGAGCAGCGGGCGGCGGCCTTGCTGCGTGAAGGGGCGGATCCGCAGGACATCGCCTGGGTGCGCAACGGCATGCAGCAGCTCGATCCCGACGGCTTTCTGAGAGCCGCCTGGATGCTGGCCAACGACGATATCGGCCGCTATCTGGCGCGCTATCGCGGCCCGCTGGAAGTCTGGTGCGGTGAGCAGGATCGCATTACGCCGCCGGAGAAGGCGGCCGAGCTGGCGCGTGAGCAGGACGCGACGCTGCGTTTGATCGCCGCCGCCGGCCATGCCAGCTACCTCGACGCGCCGGCGTGTTTCAACCGCTATCTGCGGGACTTTACGGGAGCAATCCAACGATGAATTTTCAGCTTGAAAACCGGGTGGCGGTGGTGACCGGCGGCTCGTCGGGCATCGGTTTCGAAACCCTGAAGCTGCTGCTGGCCGAAGGGGCGAAGGTGGCGTTCTGCGGCCGCGATCCGGACAAACTGGCCGGCGCGGAGGCCAGCCTGCGTGCGGACTTCCCGCAGGCGGAGATCCTGGCGCTGCGTTGCGACGTGCTGGACGCGCAGCAGGTGGCGCAGTTCGCCGCTCAGGTGACAGCGCATTTCGGCGGCGTGGATCTGCTGATCAACAACGCCGGTCAGGGCTTCGTCGCCCATTTTGACCAGACGCCGCGCGAAGCCTGGCTGCATGAGGCCGAGCTGAAGCTGTTCGGCGTGATCAACCCGGTGCAGGCGTTCTTACCGGCGCTGGAACGGTCGGCGATCGCGTCTATCACCTGCGTGAACTCGCTGCTGGCGCTACAGCCGGAAGAACACATGATCGCCACCTCGGCGGCGCGCGCCGCGCTGCTCAACATGACGCTGACGCTGTCGAAAGAGCTGGTGGGCAAAGGCATTCGCGTTAACTCGATCTTGCTGGGGATGGTGGAGTCAGGCCAGTGGCGCCGCCGTTTCGACGAGCGCAGCGATAAAGATCAAAGCTGGGAACAGTGGACGGCGGCGATCGCCGAACGGCGCGGCATCCCGATGAAGCGCCTGGGCAAGCCGCAGGAGCCGGCGCAGGCGCTGCTGTTCCTCGCCTCGCCGCTGGCTTCCTTTACCACCGGCGCGGCGCTGGACGTATCCGGCGGCTTTAACCGCCATGTGTAGCAGGGGCCGATAAAGATGAAGAAGATCATGATGATTGGCTACGGCGCGATGGCGAAGGAAGTGATCGCCCGTTTGCCGGAAGGCGTGGAGGTTGGCTGGATCCTGGCGCGCGCGGCTCATCATGCGGCGATCGCCGCGGCCTTTGGCGGGCGGGTGCAGGCGCTGACCCATCCCGAGCAGTGTTTGCAGCGGCCGGATCTGGTGCTGGAGTGCGCCAGCCAGCAGGCGGTGGCGGAGTTCGGCGAAGCGGTGCTGCAGCGCGGTTGGCCGCTGGCGCTGATCTCGACCGGCGCGCTGGCGGACGCCGCATTGCAACAGCGGCTGCAGCAGGTTTGCCGCCGCCATCACGGGCAGCTAATCGTGCTGTCCGGTGCGGTGGCGGGGATGGATGGGCTGGCGTCAGCGCGCGAAGGCGGGTTGGAGAGCGTGACTTATCAGGCCAGCAAAAGCCCGGCCAGCTGGCGCGGCAGCCCGGCGGAGCAGCTGATCGACCTCGATGCGGTGAGCGAAGCGCAGGTATTTTTTGAAGGCTCGGCGCGCGAAGCGGCGCGTTTGTTCCCGGCCAATGCCAACGTGGCGGCCACCATTGCGCTCAACGGCCTGGGGATGGACGCCACCCGGGTGCGCCTGCAGGTCGATCCCGCCACCCGGCGCAATACCCATCGTCTGCAGGTATGCGGCGACTTTGGCGAATTTCACATCGAGCTGAGCGGCACCCCGCTGGCGAGCAATCCCAAAACATCAACCCTGGCGGCGCTGAGCGCGGTACAAGCCTGTCGCCGTCTGGTGGACGGCGGTTTTATTGCCTGAACGGCAGGAGCGGAGCATGGAACGATTGAATATTTTTGTCGCCGGGCGCTGGCGTGAAGGGCGTGGCGAAGAGATGGCTTCGGTATTCCCGGCCGACGGCAGCGTCAACGCGCGGTTGCGCGCCGCTAACGTCGAGGACGTGAACGAGGCGGTGGAAGCGGCGGAGCGCGCCTGGCGCGCGCCGGAATGGCGCGGGCTGGTGCCGCATCAACGCGCCTCGATCCTCTACCGCGTCAGCAACCTGATCCTGGCGCAGCAGGAGCAGTTGGCCGAGCTGCAAACCCGCGACAACGGCAAGCCGCTGGCCGAGACCCGTGGGCTGGTGGCCAGCGCGGCGGCGACCGCGCGCTACTTTGCCGCCGCCTGCGAGGTGTTGGAAGGCGAGTTGCCGACCCCGCGCAGCGCTGAGGTGATGACGCTCAGCCAGTACCAACCGATGGGGGTGATCGCCGCCATTACGCCGTGGAACTCGCCGATCGCCAGCGAAATGCAGAAGGTGGCGCCGGCGCTGGCGGCGGGCAACGCGGTGGTGCTCAAACCGGCCGAAGCCACGCCGCTGATGGCGCTGAAGCTGGCCGAGCTGTTCGAACAGGCGGGCCTGCCGGCCGGGCTGCTCAGCGTGTTGCCGGGCAAAGGTTCGGTGATCGGCGAGGCGTTGGCGCGCCATCCGCTGGTGAAAAAGATCGCCTTTACCGGCGGGACCAGTACCGGGCGCCATTTGGCGCACATCGCCGCCGACAAGCTGATCCCCACTTCGCTGGAATTGGGCGGTAAGTCGCCGACCATCGTGCTGGAGGACGCCGATCTGGAACAGGCGGCGCGCGGCATCTGCTATGGCATTTTCAGCTCCGCCGGCCAGGCATGCATCGCCGGTTCGCGGCTGTTCGTGCATCGTTCGCTGTGTCAGCCGCTGCTGGCGCGCTTGACCGAACTGACGGCGGGGCTGCGCATCGGCAACCCGCTGGTGCCGGGCGTGCATCTCGGCCCGCTGATCAGCGCCAAACATCGGCAAAGCGTGGCGGACTACGTGGCGCTGGCGCGGCAGGAGGGCGGCCGGGTGATCATCGGCGGCGAAGCGCCGGCCGATCCGCAACTGGCGAGCGGTAGCTATTACCTGCCGACCATTATCGAAGGCTTGAACAATGACGCCCGCGTTTGCCAGGAAGAGATCTTCGGCCCGGTGCTGGTGGCGCTGCCGTTCGACGACGAGCAACAGCTGACTGAACAGGCTAACGACTCGGTGTACGGCCTGGCGGCTGGCATCTGGAGCCGCGACTTCCCTCGTGCGATGGCGCTGGCGGAGCGGCTGGAAACCGGCACCGTCTGGGTCAACACCTACAAAACGTTCTCGATTTCCACGCCGTTCGGCGGCTTCAAGGAGAGCGGGCTGGGCCGCGAAAAAGGCCTGAACGGCATCAAGGCCTACATGCAGCAGAAAAGCGTGTATCTGGCGCTGAGCCATCAGGTGAATCGCTGGAGCGACTAGGCCGACACCTCTACGCATAACCCTAATAACGAATACCCTAAGAAGGCAGATGATGAGCGATAAAATCACGGTTGGCGAGGCGATAGCCCGGACTCTGGAACAGTACGCGGTGTCGGCGATGTACGGCATCATTTCGATTCATAATCTGCCGATCGCCGATGCGGTGGGGCAGCGCGATAAAATTCGCTTCGTGCCGGCGCGCGGCGAAGCGGGGGCGGTCACCATGGCCGACGCGCACGGGCGCTTCTCCGGCCTGGGCGTGGCGTTGACCAGCACCGGCGCCGGCGCCGGCAACGCGGTGGGGGCGATGATTGAGGCGCTCAACGCCAACACGCCGCTGCTGCATATCACCGGCCAGGTGGAAAAAGCCTATCTGGACGCCGACGCCGGTTTTATTCATGAAACCCGCGATCAGCTCGGCTTCCTGCGCGCCTGCTCCAAACGCGCTTACCGGGTCAATTCGCCGGAGCAGGCGGTGGCGGTGATCCAGCGGGCGATCCTGGATGCGCAAACCGTGCCCTGCGGCCCGGTGGCGGTCGAGATCCCGATCGATATCCAAAGCAGCCTGGTTTCCCGTTCGGTGCTCACCGAGCCGTTGGCGCCGGCGCCGCTGCCGAAGGCGGACGATGCGGCGGTGGAACGGCTGCATCAGCGGCTGAAACAGGCCAAGCGTCCGCTGCTGTGGTTGGGGGGCGGCGCCTTGGCCTGCGGCGACGCGGTGCGCAAGCTGGCGGACGCTGGCGTAGCGGTGATCTCCAGCACCCACGGGCGCGGCATTCTGCCGGACAGCCATCCGCGCAGCCTGCGGGCGTTCCATAACTCACCGAGCATCGAAGCGATCCTGACGCAGTGCGATCTGACGCTGGTGGCCGGTTCGCGCCTGCGCAGTAATGAAACCCGCACCTGGACGCTGCCGCTGCCGCGTCCGCTGGTGCAGATTGACATCGATCCGGCGGCGGCCAACCGCAACTATCTGGCCGATGAACAGATCAACGGCGACTGTGCGGCGCTGCTGTCGGCGTTGGCGGCGCGGCTGAGCCCCGGCGAGAAGGTCAACGCCGAGTGGGATGCCGAGATCGCGGGGGCGGTGCAGCAGGCGGAGCGCGCGCTGCGCCAACAGTCCGGCGAATACGCCAAACTCAACGACGCCATCGACGCCGCGCTGCCGCAGGACGGGCTGTTGGTACGCGATATCACCGTTTCCGGCAGCGTCTGGGGCAGCCGTCTGTTCCGTGCCATCTCGCCGCTGTGCAACATTCACTCGCTGGCGGGCGCCATCGGTATGGGGCTGCCGATGGCTATCGGCACCGCGATCGCCAACCCGCAGCGCAAGGTGGTGGGGCTGGTGGGCGACGGTGGTTTAGCGCTGGGCCTGGGCGAGCTGGCGACCATGGCGCAGGAACAGGTGAACATCACCCTGATTATCATGAACGACGGCGGTTATGGCGTGATGCGCGGCATTCAGGACAAGTACTTCGCCGGGCGTCAGTATTACAACGAGCTGCATACGCCGGCCTTTACCCAGGTCGCCGAAGCGATGGGGTTGAAAGCCTGGAAGGTGGACGCGGCGTCGCAGTTCAACGGCGTGCTGGCCGAGGCGATCAACTACCCGGGGCCGTCGGTGGTCGAGGTGGACATGAAGCAGGTCGGGCCGCTGACCTTCGCCGGGCCGCCGCAGAAGACGCTGTATTGAGACGATAAAAAACGCCCGGCGATTGCCGGGCGTTCTCGTGGTTATTTCTCTGCTGCGATGCGATCGCGAATGTGCTGAGCGCGCGCTTGGGAAGACGGGTGATCGTCGAACATGCTGCTCTGACGGCCGGCTTCCATCTGGGCCAGTTTTTCGAAGCTGGTGGCCAGGCCATTCGGATCGATGCCGCGCTTTTTCAGCAGATCGAACGAGTAATCATCCGCTTCGCTTTCCTGCTTCTGAGAGAACTGGGCGCTGACCAGCTTCTCGCCGATGTCCGCCAGCTGCGACTGCGACAGCGAGCCGATGACGCCCCCGGCGGAGGACGCCGCGGTGCGCAGCGCCACGGTGCCGTAAGCCACCTGCATCGCCTTACGGGTGTGGCCCAGCGCCACGTGGCCCATTTCATGGCCCAGCACGCCTTCGACTTCGTTGTCGTTCATCATGTCCATCAGGCCGCTGTAGACGCGGATGCAGCCGTTGGCCATCGCCCAGGCGTTGACGTCTTTGGTCACGTAGACCTTGTAGTTGGCCGGGGTGCCGTTGATGTTGTCGCCCAGCGCCGCGGCGATTTTGTTGAGACGCTTGGCGTAGGTGCTGTCGGCCGGCGCGATTTGTGCCTTGCTGTCCATCTCGGCGCAGGATTTATCACTCAGGGCCTTAACGTCGTTGTTGCTCAGGGTCGCCGCCTGGAACGCCTGCGCGCCGGACTGCATCAAGGTTTCGGTATTCAGGTTTTGACAGCCGGTTGCCAGGGAGGCAATGCCCAACGCAATCAAAGAGGTACGGATCTTCATAACGCCATCTTCCTGTGAAGGTAACAAGGTAAAAGAGTCATTTTGCTTGGAGGAAATCTTGTTGCAAGAGCCTAGTGTACGCCAGCCGGGGCGAGAATAGTGTTATTCCGAAAAAGCGTCCAATCGTGCTAATAAGTGGTGAACTCGCTCTCATTTGGCATTAGGGATTGCCGTTGTGATGTGGAGTCTGAGAAAATAGGGAACTTGACTGCTTTTTTTATCCGACCTGGAGTAAAACATGTCCTCTCGTAAAGAGCTTGCCAACGCCATCCGCGCACTCAGCATGGACGCCGTACAAAAAGCCAATTCCGGCCACCCCGGTGCCCCTATGGGCATGGCGGACATCGCCGAAGTCCTGTGGCGTGACTACCTCAACCACAACCCGACTAACCCGCACTGGGCTGACCGCGACCGTTTCGTGCTCTCCAACGGCCACGGCTCCATGTTGATTTACAGCCTCCTGCACCTCACCGGCTATGACCTGCCGATGCGCGAGCTGGAAAACTTCCGTCAGCTGCATTCCAAAACCCCAGGGCACCCGGAGTACGGCTACACCCCGGGCGTTGAGACCACCACCGGCCCGCTGGGCCAGGGCATTGCCAACGCCGTCGGCTTCGCCATCGCCGAACGCACCCTGGCGGCGCAGTTCAACCGCCCGGGTCACGACATCGTTGACCACCACACCTACGCCTTCATGGGCGATGGCTGCATGATGGAAGGCATCTCGCACGAAGTCTGCTCTCTGGCCGGTACCCTCAAGCTCGGCAAGCTGACCGCTTTCTACGATGACAACGGCATCTCCATCGACGGCCACGTCGACGGCTGGTTCACCGACGACACCGCCCTGCGCTTCGAAGCCTACGGCTGGCACGTGGTGCGCAACGTCGACGGCCACAACCCGGACGCCATCAAGGCCGCGATTGAAGAAGCCCGCAAGGTGACCGACAAGCCGTCGCTGCTGATGTGCAAGACCGTTATCGGCTTCGGTTCGCCGAACAAGGCCGGCACCCATGACGTGCACGGCGCCGCGCTGGGCGCCGCCGAAGTGGCCGCCACCCGCGAAGCGCTGGGCTGGAAATACGCCGCCTTTGAAATCCCGCAGGACATCTACGCCCAGTGGGACGCCAAGGAAGCCGGCCAGGCCAAAGAAGCGGCCTGGAACGACAAATTCGCCGCCTACGCCAGGGCCTTCCCGGAGCTGGCCACCGAGTTCAAGCGCCGCATGAACGGCGAGCTGCCGGCCGACTGGAAAGCCGACGCCAAGGCGTTCGTGGAAAAACTGCAGGCCAACCCGGCCAACATCGCCAGCCGCAAGGCGTCGCAGAACGCGCTGGAAGCGTTCGGCAAGGTGCTGCCGGAGTTCCTGGGCGGCTCCGCCGACCTGGCGCCGAGCAACCTGACCATGTGGTCCGGCTCGAAAGCGCTGAACGTTGACCCGGCGGGCAACTACATTCATTACGGCGTGCGCGAGTTCGGCATGACCGCCATCACCAACGGCATCGCGCTGCACGGCGGCTTCCTGCCGTACTCGGCGACCTTCCTGATGTTCGTGGAATACGCCCGCAACGCGGTGCGCATGGCGGCGCTGATGAAGCTGCGCAACGTGTTCGTCTACACCCACGACTCCATCGGTCTGGGCGAAGACGGCCCGACCCACCAGCCGGTGGAGCAGCTGGCGAGCCTGCGCGTGACCCCGAACATGAGCACCTGGCGTCCGTGCGACCAGGTGGAATCGGCGGTGGCGTGGCAGTACGGCATCGAGCGCAACGACGGCCCGACCACGCTGGTGTTCTCGCGTCAGAACCTGACCCAGCAGCCACGCACCGCAGAGCAGCTGGCGAACGTGTACCGCGGCGGCTACGTGCTGAAAGACTGCGCGGGCACGCCGGACGTCATCCTGATTGCCACCGGCTCCGAAGTGGGCATCACGGTGGAAGCGGCGGACAAGCTGACCGCGGCGGGCCGCAAGGTGCGCGTGGTGTCGATGCCGTCGAC
>NZ_JAVHUX010000013.1:0-142953 GCF_030954545.1 Serratia sp. MF1(2023)
CCGATTCTGGCAAAATGAACAGTGATTCTGGTCATGGTGCAAAATCGTGGTATTTTCCGCCGGAATACGCGTTCACGCAAAACCAGAAATAGCGTTCACGTTCCGCCAGAATGGATGTTCACGTTGGGTCAGAATACGCACGCAGCTCACAAAATCGAAAGATAGCCTAAAAAAGCCGCTTTTCGGTGCTGATAGCCGCTGGCTCAACGGCTGCGGCACGGGCACAGGGTGCTGAGCGGACGCGGTCGTGGCCGGTGTTTCACTCCCTGCCAAAGCCCACGCAAATTTACTAATGCATTGATTAACAGCTGTTATTTTCAAATTTGCTCTACCGCCCCAAGTGAAAATAAGAATACCGTATTATGGTATACCAAATTTTGACATGCCAATCTGCCCGATGCTATACCCTCGACTCGCGACATCTGATTAACATTTGATTTACTTTTCGAGGTCCCTTATGCATCAAGACATCCGCAAGACCCTGGTTTCCACAGAAACCCTCTACGCCGACGGCGGCAAATCGGCGGGCAAACCGCTGGTGATGATCGCGGCGGCGGCGGTGATCAAAAACCCCTGGGCCGGGCAAGGCTTTGTCGAGGATCTGGCGCCAAAGATTCGAGAAATGGCGCCGGTGCTGGGCGAGCTGCTGACCGGTTTGATCCTCAAAGAAGCCGGCTCCGGCGAGCGGGTGGAAGCCTTCGGCAAAAGCGCGGTGGTGGGGCTGGGCGGCGAGTTGGAACATGCCTCGGCGCTGATCCACACGCTGCATTTCGGCAACCACTACCGTTCGGCGGTCAACGGCAAGAGCTATCTGGCGTTCAACAATACCCGCGGGCCGGCCAACGCGCCGATCCTGATCCCGATGATGGGGAAAAACGACGAAGGCAGCCGCGAGCACTACCTGACATTTCAGTTCAACATCAACGACGCGCCCTTCGACGATGAAATCGTCATCGCACTGGGCGCGGCGCTGGGGGGGCGGCCGCACCACCGCATCGGCAACCGTTATCTGGATCTGAAAGAGCTGGGCCATGATCAGAACAATCCGGCAGCTGTCTGAACCCGCTTTGCGGGTGGGGTATTTGGAGGCCGGGCGTGGCGAGCCGCTGGTATTGATCCACGGCGTAGGCATGAACGCGGAGGCCTGGTATCCCCAGCTCGATGCGCTCAGCGCGCACTTTCGGGTCATCGCCGTCGATATGCCGGGCCACGGAGAAAGCGAAGGCTTCGCCCACGCCGCGACGCTGGAGGATTACGTGCGCTGGATGGCGGCCTTCTTAAATACCCTGGGCGCGCCGAGCGCTGCGGTGGCGGGGCACTCGATGGGGGCGTTGATCACCGCCGGTCTGGCGATCGATTATCCGGAGCGGGTCAATCGCGCGGTGGTGATGAGCGGCGTGTTTCAGCGCTCAGCAAAGGCCAGCGCCGCGGTCGCGCAACGCGCCAGCGCGTTGGCCAGCGGCCAGACGCAGCTCGACTCGCCGCTGAGCCGGTGGTTTGGCGCCGATCCCGCCGAACAGCGTCTGCGCCGGCAGGTGGGCGGCTGGTTGCAACAGGTGGACATATCGGGCTACGCCCGCGCCTATCAGGCGTTTGCTACCGGCGATCGGGTGTATGCCCAGCGTTGGCACCTTATCCGCTGCCCGGTGTTGGTGCTGACCGGCGAGCACGACGCCAACTCCAGCCCGGAGATGGCGCGGCAAATGGCGCAGGCCGCACCGAACGGGCGCGCGGTAATCATTGAGAACGCCAAACACATGGTCAGTCTGACTGATGCGCAACGCGTCAACGCGCTGATGCTCGATTTTCTGACCTCAGAGCAACCTTTGACTTTAGGAGCGGCAAATGGACGCGGATAAACGCAGGCAGTTGCGCGACGCTTTCGGTGCCTTTATGACCGGCGTCACCATTGTGACCTCGGTAGACAAGCAGGGGAAGCCGATTGGCTTCACCGCCAATTCGTTTTCGTCGGTGTCGCTGGATCCGGCGCTGCTGTTGGTGAGCATCGATAAACGTTCGGCGAATCTGGCGCATTTTACCCAGTGCAGCCATTTCGCCATCAATATTCTGGCGGAACAGCAAAAAGAGGCTTCAACCATTTTTGCGCAAAAGAACGAAGACCGCTTTGCGCAGATCGATTGGCGCTGGAGCGCGTCACGGGTGCCGCTGATCGATAACAGTTCGGCCTGGTTCGACTGCTCGCTGCATCAGGTGGTGGACGCCGGCGACCATGCCATTCTGATCGGCAAGGTCGAAGGGTTCGAGTCCAACGCCACCGCCGGTCTGGGGTATTACCGCGGCGCTTATTTCACGCCTTATCAAAACGCGCAGTCGCTGATTGGTGGGCCGCAGGTGGTGGTAAGCGCGTTGATCGAGTTTGAAGGGCACGCCGTGATGGTGCGGCAAAATGACGGCGGCTATCAACTGCCGTCCAGCGCGGTGGAGAAACGCAGCGTCAGCGAAACGTTGGGGGAGCTGCTGCAACAGCTGGGCATTAATGCCCATCCGGGCTTCGTCTATTCCGTCTATGACGACCGCCAAAAGCACCAGCAACACATCGTTTTCCTGTGCGCGCTGCCGACCGACGCCGGCAGCCTGACGCCGCAGCTGAGCGCGGCGGAATGGTTCGACATGCCGACGCTGGCGCGGCTGCCGATCAAGGATCCGGCGCTGCGATCGATGCTGGGCCGGTTCGTCAAAGAAAACGCCGTGGGCAATTACGGTATCTATTATGGCGATGAGCACAGCGGTGCCATCAAGCAATTCGCCGGTTAAGGCTGAACGGGAGAGTGTGATGAAACTGTCTTTATTCGTGCATATGGAACGAACGTTACCCGACGAACCGCAGGAAAAGCTCTACCAGGAGATGATCGAACTGTGTGAAATCGCCGATCGCGGCGGCATGCACGCCATCTGGACCGGCGAGCACCACGGCATGAATTTCACCATTGCGCCGAATCCGTTCATCAATCTGGCGGACATTGCCCGGCGCACCTCGCGGGTGCGGCTCGGCACCGGCACCATCATTGCGCCGTTCAATCACCCGATCCGTCTGGCGGGCGAGGCGGCGATGACCGACATCATCACCGGCGGCAGGCTGGAGCTGGGCATCGCGCGCGGCGCCTATTCCTATGAATACGAACGGCTGATGCCCGGTTTGACCGCCTGGGATGCCGGGCAGCGCATGCGCGAGCTGATCCCGGCGGTGAAAAAACTGTGGCAGGGCGACTATGCCCATCAGGGGGAATACTGGTCGTTCCCGGCGACCACCTCGTCGCCGCTGCCGAAACAGCAGCCGCATCCGCCGATTTGGGTGGCGGCGCGCGATCCCAACAGCCACGAATTTGCGGTGCAAAACGGCTGCAACGTTCAGGTTACGCCACTGCATCAAGGGGAAGAGGAGATCGTGCGGCTGGTGACCTGTTTCAACGAGGCGCGTGCACGCTTCGCCGCCGAGCAGCCGCTGAAGATCATGCTATTGCAGCATGGCTACGTAGCGGAAGATGAGGCGGACGCCCGCCTGGCGGCGGAAGAGCTCAACCGTTTCTACCACTACTTCGGCGCCTGGTTCAAGAACCAGCGGCCGGTGCGGCAAGGGCTGATTCAGCCGCTGAGCGACGAAGAGATCGCCGCCAATACCTATTACTCCGCCGAGATGATGCGCACCAACCTGGCTATCGGCACCGCCAATGAGGTCATTACGCGGCTGAAAAAATATGAGGCGCTGGGGTATGACGAGTTTGCGTTGTGGATCGACAGCGGCATGAGCTTTGCGCGTAAAAAGGCCTCTCTGGAGCGGTTCATTCGCTGCGTGATGCCGGAATTTCACTGACGGAGGCGCTGATGGAATCGTTCAAACTCTACATCGACGGCCGGTTTGACGCCGGTTCGGCCACCTTCGACTCGATCAACCCGGCGAGCGGCGAACCCTGGGCGCAGGTGGCGGAAGCCCGTGCGCAGGATGTGGATCGTGCCGTTGCGGCGGCGCACCGGGCTTTCCAGGGGGCCGAGTGGCGCGATATGACCGCCGGCGCGCGCGGCAAGCTGTTGTTGCGGCTGGCCGACTTGCTGGAGCAGCACGCCCCCGAGCTGGCGCGGCTGGAAACGCTGGATACCGGCAAGATCATCCGGGAAACCCAGGCGCAGATCGCTTATGTGGCGGAATACTACCGGTACTACGCCGGCCTGGCCGACAAGATGGAAGGCAGCGTGCTGGCGATCGACAAAGCCGACATGGAAACCTGGGTGCGTCGCGAACCGATTGGGGTAGTGGCGGCGATCGTGCCCTGGAACAGCCAGCTGTTTCTTGCGGCGGTGAAAATCGGCCCGGCGATCGCCGCCGGCTGCACGCTGGTGGTCAAAGCGGCGGAAACCGCGCCGGCGCCGCTGCTGGCGTTCGCCAGACTGATAGACGAGGCCGGTTTTCCACGCGGCGTATGCAATGTGATCACCGGCTTTGCCGCCGAATGCGGTGCGGTGCTGACGGCGCATCCGCAGGTAGACCACATCGCCTTTACCGGCGGCGCGGAAACCGCGAAGCACATCGTTCGCGGCAGTGCGGAAAACCTCGCCAGCACCTCGCTGGAGCTGGGCGGAAAATCGCCGTTTATCGTTTTCGATGATGCGGATCTGACCAGCGCGGCGAATGCGCAGGTGGCCGCCATTTTCGCCGCGTCGGGCCAGAGCTGCGTAGCCGGCTCGCGCCTGCTGGTGGCGGAAAGCATCAAGGACGCGTTTTTGGCCCGGCTGACGGAGAAGGTGCGCAGCATCCGCATCGGGCCGCCGGATCGCCCGGACACCCAGTTCGGGCCGCTTTGCACCAGGCAGCAGCAAGAGCGGATCGCCGCCATCGTCAGCCGTTCGCTGGAGCAGGGGGCAAAACTGGTGATTGGCCACGCGGCGATCGACTCACCGGGCTTTTACTACCCGCCGACGATTGTCGATTGCAGCGCGCAACCCGACGCCGAGTGCGTGAAGCAAGAGCTGTTCGGCCCGGTGCTGTCGGTGTTGACCTTCAGGGACGAAGCGGAGGCCATTCAGCTTGCCAATGATTCTGCCTATGGCCTGGCGGCCGGCATTTTCACGCAGAACCTGACGCGCGCGCATCGGGTGACCCGTCGCCTGCGGGTGGGGGTGGTGTGGCTGAATACCTATCGAGCGGTATCGCCGCTGGCGCCGTTTGGCGGCTACGGCCAGTCGGGGTTTGGCCGCGAGGGCGGGATTGACGCCGCGCTGGAATACACCACCAGCAAAACGGTGTGGCTGCGCACCAGCGACGATCCGATAGACGATCCCTTTGTCATGCGCTGAGTCAGCGCAATCAGGCGCGATTTCAGATCGCGCCGGCAGCCCCGTTTTCATCGCATTGATACAGGCGACCGCAATGTCGCCGGGGCAGACGCACGCTTTTTTCGACCTATTCGCACGCTAACACGCTGTAAAAAATAATAATCCACGTTAACCGGGGGATATATGAACTCTCAGCCAGAGCAGACCGCGTTTATTGAAGACAAGTCGATCGATTTTGTTCCCGCCGGGGAGCGTCATGGCCATGCCCGCAGCCTGTTTACCCTGTGGTTTTGCACCAATATTGCGCCGCTGGCGGTGGTGACCGGGGCCATCTCCACACAAACGTTTCATCTCGATATTCTCTCGGCGCTGAGCGCGATTATCGCCGGCCACCTGTTCGGCGGTATTTTTCTGGCGCTGACCTCTGCCCAGGGGCCACAGGTCGGAATACCGCAAATGGTGCAGAGCCGGGCGCAGTTTGGCCGCTACGGCTCGCTGTTGGTGATCGTGTTCGCCACGGTGATCTATCTGGGGTTCTTTATTTCCAACATCACGCTTTCCGGCAAGGTCATCCATAACGTCATCCCGTCATTGAACATGGGCGTGGCGACGGTGATTGGCGCGGTGTTGGCAACGCTGATCGGGGTGGTGGGCTACCGTTTCATCCACAAGATCAACAAAATCGGCGCCTGGGTGATGGGCAGCGCGCTGATTCTCGGATTGGTATTGATGTTTTCTCAACCGCTGCCGGCGGATTTTTGGCAGCGGGGATCGTTCAGCATTGCCGGTTGGTTCGCCACGTTCTGCATCGGCGCCGTCTGGCAAATCAGCTTCTCGCCCTACACGTCAGACTATTCGCGTTACCTGCCGGCGGAAGTCGGCATTGCCAAACCCTTCCTGTATACCTACCTGGGCGCCTGCAGCGGCACCATTTTGGCCTTCGTGTTCGGCGTGGTGGCGGTCAATCTGGTCGCCGGCGGCGACGATGCCATGGAGGCGGTGCGCCAGGCGACGGGAGGGCTGGGGCCGGTGCTGATGGTGCTGTTTCTGATCAACATCATCTGCCATAACTCGATGAATTTGTACGGCGCGGTGCTTTCACTCATCACTGCGGTACAAACCTTCTTACCGCAGTGGATGCCGAATGCGCGTATACGCACGCTGTTCTCGGCGCTGATTTTGCTGGGGGCTGTGTGGGTGGCGCTGGTTGCCTCGGCCAACTTCGTTCATCTGTTCCTGAACCTGATTTTTGCCTTGATTTCGGTGCTGATCCCCTGGTGCATGATCAACCTGATTGATTTTTACCTGCTTAACCGCCAACGCTATGACATTTCGGCCATTTTCAGCGCCGACGGCGGGCGCTACGGCCTGCTAAACACCCGCGCGCTCGGCGTTTATTTCGGCGGTATTGCGGTGCAGGTGCCTTTCGTCGAGAACGCATTCTTCTCCGGCCCTTACGCCAATCTGATCCCGGGCGCAGACATTTCCTGGGTGATCAGCATGGTGTTGACCGGTATCGCCTACCCATTGTGTTGTTCGCGACGGGCTAACTGGGCGGTGCAATTATAATTCTCCTGCATCCCGGCCAGCATAAAAGACCGGTTTGAGTGATATGATAAAGTAATTTTTAGAACAGGATGTTTCTAATTTTTTAATTTATTAAATTAGATAATAATCGTATGAAATGGCTAAATGGATTTGGGCTAACTTATGATTGTTATATTAATGTTGCTGCTCATGGTGTTTTATATATCGCTAGCTTATGAGTTTAAAAGAATGAAAAAGCGAAGAATATATGCCTGGCATAAAAGGAAAAGGAGGGCGTCGGTTAGGCGATTAATCAACATGCTGTTATTCAAGTAATTTCCCGAAGTAGTTCTTACAGGAGGGAACACGATTATTGAGATATATCTCCCTCTGGTTATTAGTTGTTTCGCTACGTTTATATTGCGTCGGGTTGGCTCCGACGCAACATCAGCCTGCGGCGAATAGCCGCTGCTGCCAATAGGCCAGTTGCGTCAATGTCATGGGCTCGGCGGCAATGATTGCGTGATTTTCCAGGGCGATTTCGCGGGCGCGTTGCAATGGCTCGGCGCTGAGGCGCTGCACGCTTTGCCGCAGCGCCTGTTGTATTTGCGCCAGCTCGCCAGCGCCAACGTGCGCCAGCTCATGACGCATTTGCAGTAAGAATTCGTCGGTTAACTGCCGCAGCTGTTCAACGTTGAACGTTGGGGATTGCAGCGCGAACAGCAGGCCTTCGGCATCGGCGCAGCGGTGGAAGGCGCATTGCACCACGTAGCCCACGTTGCGATCCACGCGCAACCGCTGAAAATAGCGCGGCGCGTAAAGCTGGGCCAGCACGCGCAGCGCCCAACGGCCTTCGGCTTCGCCGTTCGGCAGCGGGTAAAACTGCAGCAAGGCGTGTTCGGCGCCGCTTTCCGTCAGCGTGACGGGGCGATGATGCTGATATATCGGCAGCGGCGGCTCGGCGGCCACGGGATAGGGGAAGTCGTACAGCAGGTGCGACAGCTGCCGTTTTAACTCGCCATCGCCGCCGACTAAGGTGGCATGCCACTGCACCGTTGTTGCTGTCGGCGCGCTGAGCGCCGCGGGCAATTGGGCCAGCAGGCGACGAATGGCGATGTCGTTTTGCTCTTGCAACTGCGTATGGCGCAGGTTTCTCGCCGCCTCGTTGAGAATGGCCGACGGCAACGCCGCCAGCGCCCGGTTCACCTCGCTCAGCCCGTGGCAAAGCAGCGCGTGGCTGCCCGCCAGCTGCAGCAGCCACGCACCCTGGTGGCGTTCGAAGCTTAAATGTCCTTCCCGATGCGCCAGTTCGGCCGCCCCGGCGCGCAGCGCCGCCTGTAAGCCGTAGGCCTGTGCATCACTGAAGGGGCTGGACGGCGTCGGCTGCAGCAGCAGCACCGGCTGCGCTTCGTCGGGGCGCAGATGCCGCACCGGCGCCAGGCCGGCAGGCAATGTCGGGGGCGGTAGCGCCGCCGAGGAGGAGAAAAAGCGGAAGGGTTCAGTCGTAGCCGTCAGCGCGGCGCCGGCGAAGGGGCCAAGCGCCAGCGGCAGCCCTTGAATTTCACGGGTTTCACCGCCGCCTTCGGGCCGCACGGCCAGGCGACGGCGCGGCGCGCTAATCAACGCCGCAATATGCCGTGGCCAATCGTCGTTCGGCTCCGCCGGCGGCAGCCCAAACGCTCTGGCACGCAGCTGGTCGAGCGGCGCCAAACGGTGGAAATCGCGATTTGCCAGCCGCTCGTAATGCGCAAGCTGGGCCGGTGTCAGCACCTGCAGCGCCTGCAGCCACGCCAGCAGGGCGCTTTCGATGCAGGCAGCCTCAGCGGCTGAACCGTGATTGACGGTAAAGGTAAAACTCAGCAGCGCGTTGTTCTCGCTGCAGCGCGAATAATCGAGCCGAACGGCGTCGCACCACGCCTGAGCGCGCAGCCGGGCCAGCAGCCCGCCGGGGGCTTCGTCCAGCAGCAGGCGCTCCAGCCGCCGCAGCCAGCCGCGCGAATGGGAGCGCGGCAGGGCAAACACCAGTCTCAGCTGCGGCGTGCCGGGCAGCGTCAGGGTGTAATCTTCCGCAGCGGTCAGCGGCGGTGAGCTCTCGTGCGGTGAGCCGTTGCCCGCAGGCAGCCGGCTGCCGTAGCGCTGGGCCAGCGCATGCAGCTGCGCCAGCGATTGCGGGCCTTGCAGCCACAGCGTCAGGTTTGGCGCGCGAAAATAGCGCTGATGAAACTGCCGCAGCGCCAGCTGCAACGCGGAAATATCGCTGCCGAAGGCGGCGCGGCTGCCGATATGAAAGCGATGCATTGTGTCAAGGCCGCTGAACATCTGTCGCTGCGCGGCTTCGCAGCGGGTTTCCACATCGGCGCGCAGCAGGCGATATTCAGCGTCGATGACCTCAATCTCCTGAGCGATCGCCTCGGACGCCAGCTGCGGGGCGGCGAGCATATCGCTCAGCCGCGCCAGCCCCGGCGCCAAATGGTCTGCGCTTACTTCGAAGAAGAAGGCGGTTTGCGTGGCCTGGGTGGTGGCGTTCAGCCGGCCTCCCACCGAGGCGACCCAGGCCATCAGACCATCTTGCACGCCGTAGTTCGCGCTGCCGCGAAACAACATATGCTCCAGCAGATGCGCCAGGCCCGGCCAGGCGACGGGCGCCTGAAAACTGCCCGCTTCAATGCGCACCAGCGCGGCGGCGCCCGCGGCGGCAGGATCGCTTATCGCCTTGACGGCCAAACCGTTGTCGAGCTGCCACGAGGCGGCGGCGAGTGCCATCGTCAACCCTTGAAAATCAGACGGGAGTTGGCCTGATTGCGAAAACGCAGCTGATCGATACCGATCTGCGAGCGATTCGCCGCTTCCCGCGCCGCCAGAATGGTGCCGTGGTGGGGCGATTTGCCGCACACCGGGTCGGCGTTGTCGGCGTTGCCGGTCAGCATGAACGCCTGGCAGCGGCAGCCGCCGTAGTCTTGCTCTTTCTCCGAGCAGGAACGGCACGGCTCCGGCATCCAGTCATAGCCGCGATAGCGGTTAAACCCGAACGAGTGGTACCAGATATGCTGCAGATCGTGCTCCAGCACCGACGGGAAGGCGATCGGTAACTGACGGGCGCTGTGACAGGGTAACGCCATGCCTTCCGGCGTCACGCTCATGAAGATGGCGCCCCAGCCGCCCATGCAGCCTTTGGGGCGCTCCTCGTAGTAGTCCGGCGTGACGAACAGCAGGTTGGCCAGCTTGCCGTCGGTGGCCATGCGTTCGCGGTAGCGTTTCACCACCGCTTCCGCGTCGGCGATCTGCTCGCGGGTCGGCAGCAGGCCCTCGCGGTTGAGGTGCGCCCAGCCGTAGAACTGGCAGGTCGCCAGCTCGACGTCGTCGGCGTCCAGCTGGATCGCCAGTTCGATAATGCGGTCGATCTGGCCGATATTATGGCGATGCAGCACGAAGTTGAGCACCATCGGATAGCCGAGCGCCTTGACCGCCTTAGCCATGGCCAGCTTCTGCTGAAACGCCTTGGCGGAGCCCGCCAGCGCGGCGTTCAGCGTTTCATCGCTGGCCTGAAAACTGATCTGGATATGGTCCAGCCCGGCATCGGCGAAGGTCTGCAGCTTCTTCTCGGTCAGGCCGATGCCGGAGGTGATCAGGTTGGTGTAAAAGCCGAGCTCGCGCGCGGCGGCGATCAGCTCGGGCAGATCTTTACGCACCAGCGGCTCGCCGCCGGAAAAACCGAGCTGCACGCTGCCCATCGCCCGCGCCTGGCGAAACACCTCGATCCACTGCGCGGTGGTCAGCTCTTTTTCCTGCGCGGCGAAATCGAGCGGGTTGGAGCAATACGGACACTGCAACGGGCAGCGGTAGGTCAGCTCCGCCAGCAGCCAGAGCGGCGGGTTCACCGCCGGCGCGCGCGCTTCAGTCACGGAAGGTCACCCATTTTTGTTCGTAGGCGCGCTGGAAAAACTCCAGCACGTCTTCCGCCAGCCCTTCGGCGCCGGGGAAGCGGGCGTTCAACTGGGCGATGATGCCGTTCAGCGTGGTGTGGCCGTCGACCAGCTGCAAGATGGCGGCGGCGCTGTCGTTCAGCTTGGCCATGCCTTCCGGGTAGAGGATCACGTGGCTGTTTTGCACTTGCTCCCATTGCAGGCGGTAGCCGCGACGGAAGACGGGGGTATGTTCAGGGTTCAGCGTCATTACACCAGCCTCTGGTTGTGCCATACCCGCGCGGCGGTCACGCTGTGGTAAGGCGGGCGGTTCAGGGTATAGGCCATGCTCATGGCGTCCAGCATGCTCCACAGAATGTCCAGCTTGAACTGCAGGATCTCCAGCATGCGCTGCTGTTTTTCTACGGTGTCGCAATAGTCCAGCGCCAGCGCCAGGCCGTGTTCCACATCGCGGTTGGCCTGGCCGAGGCGGCTGCGGAAATAGTCGTAGCCGGCGGCGTCGATCCACGGGTAGTGCTGTGGCCAGCTGTCGAGGCGCGATTGGTGGATTTGCGGTGCGAACAGTTCGGTCAGCGAGCTGCAGGCCGCTTCCTGCCAGCAGGCGCGGCGCGCGAAATTGACGTAGGCGTCCACCGCGAAGCGCACGCCCGGCAGCACCAATTCTTCAGAGAGCAGGGCGTCGCGCTGCAGCCCGACGGCTTCGCCCAGGCGCAGCCAGGCTTCGATGCCGCCTTCGCTGCCGCCGTAGCCATCGTGATCCAGGATGCGCTGCACCCATTTGCGGCGGGTTTCCGGCTGTGGGCAGTTGGCCATGATCGCCGCGTCTTTGATCGGAATGCTGGTCTGGTAGTAGAACCGGTTGGCCACCCAGCCCTGAATCTGTTCGCGGGTCGCTTCGCCGTTGTGCATCGCGATGTGGTACGGGTGGTGAATATGGTAATAAGCGCCTTTGGCGCGCAGCGCCGCTTCAAATGCCGGCGGAGTCAGGGGCAGTGGTTGCGTCATGGCGGTTCCCTACAGTTCGATATTCATGCCGTCCCAGCTCACTTCAATGCCGGCGGCGGTCAGGCTTTGCCGCTCTACCGAGTCTTCATTGAGGATAGGGTTGGTATTGTTAATGTGGATCAGGATTTTGCGCCTGGCGGGCAAGGTGGCGAGCAGGGCCGCCAGCCCGTGTTCTTCCGCCAGCGCCAGATGCCCCATGTCCTTGCCGGTATTGCGGCCCACGCCGGCGTTGGCCAGCTCGTTGTCGCGCCACAGCGTGCCGTCGATCAGCAGGCAGTCCGCGCGGCGCAGCCACGGCAGCAGCGCCTCGTTCGGCTCACCCAGGCCCGGCGCGTACAGCAGCCCGACCCCGCGCGCGGTATCTTCGATAAACAGCGCCACGTTGTGGCCCGGCAGCGGGCGATCGCGGAACGGCGAATAGGGCGGCGCGTTGCTGAGCAGCGGAATGGCGGTAAAGCGCACGTTCGGGCAGACCATCGTGCGGAACGGCTCGCCGGGCGTCACCGGGTGGTGAATCAGGCCGCCGTTCCAGTGTGAGAGCATGGGAAACACCGGGAAACCGGTGCTGAGATCGTCATGCACTTCAGGGGTGCACCAGACGTGATGCGGGCAGCCCTCGCGCAAATTGAGCAAGCCCGCGCTGTGATCGATCTGGCTGTCGGTCAACACGATCGCGCCGATGCCGGTGCCGCGCAGCACCTCGGGATTATTCAGTTCGGGCGAGGCCAGCAGCTGATGGCAAATGTCCGGGGAAACGTTGCACAGCACCCAGTTTTTACCGTCGTCGCTGACGGCGATGGAAGACTGCGTGCGGCGCGTGGCGCTGATGCTGTGGTCGCGAACGCCCCGACAGTTGTCGCAGTTGCAATTCCACTGGGGAAAGCCGCCGCCCGCCGCCGAGCCGAGAACTTTTATCTGCATGTCTAAACCAGAAAAGAAGGAAAGAAATGCCCGCGCGAAAGGCGGGCAGACGGGCGATTAACGGTTGGAAATGTACAGCGTCACTTCCAGCCCCAGACGCAGATCAACAAAATCAGGTTTAGTCCAGGTAGTCATAGCGGTGCTCCTTTGCATGCATCGTAATAAGTCGAACCCAATGAGAAACGTTCGCATTCGGCCGGCCCAATGTTGGCGAAATGTGACGGAGATCGCAACCTTTAAAGCGTAACCGGGTTATTCACCCCAGGCGGCGGTGAGCGCGTTCAGCCAGTTGCGCCAGGTCAGCTTCTCCAGCAACCGGTTATCGAACCCGGCCTGTGCCAGCGCTTGCGTCAGGCGCGGCAGGCCAGCGGCGTCCTCCAGCGGTTGCGGTACGTTGACCCCGTCAAAATCAGAGCCAAATCCCACGCGATCTTCACCAAGTTTAGCGATCAAATACTCAACGTGTTTAACAATTTCTGTTAAGCCGGTTGTTGCACTGTCACGTTTACCGTCCGCACGCAGGAAGGCGGTGCCGAAATTGACGCCGACCATCCCGCCGCTCTGGGCGATGGCGCCCAGCTGTGCGTCGGTCAGGTTGCGCGGCTGGGGGCAGAGGGCGTGGGCGTTGGAGTGGGTGGCGACCAGCGGCGCGTTGCTCAGCGCGGCGGTTTGCCAGAAGGTTTTCTCGTTCATGTGCGAGACGTCGATCATGATGCGGCGGCGGTTGCAGGCGCGGATCAGCGCCTCGCCGGCCGGCGTCAGGCCAGGGCCGGTATCGGGTGAGCCCGGGAACGGCCCGCTGACGCCGGTGCCGAAGGCGTTCGGCAGATTCCAGAATGGCCCGATGCTGCGCACGCCCAGCCGGTAGAAGGCCTCCAGCTGCGTCAGCTCCGCGTCGATCATGCCGGCACCTTCGATATGCAGCACCGCGGCAATTTGCCGGTTGAGGCGGCACTGTTCTATCTCGGTGGCGGTGCGGCAGATGCGCAGCCGCCCCTGAGAAGCCTGCTCCAACTGCTGCAGGATGGCGATCTGCCGTTCGGCGATCGCCAGCGGATCGAAGGCGGCCTGCGCCTCGTCCTGCGTTTGGTTGCGCATCTGGGCGATATAGCTGACCGGGGGAATAAATACCGCGAACAGTCCGCCGAAAAATCCGCCGCGCCGCATGCGGGAGAAATCGAGGTGGCCCGGCGTGACGCGGGAATAGAAGGCGGCGGCCGGATCGTCGTCGTGCTGCAGCCACAGGTTGAGCAGCAGGTCGTTATGGCCGTCGAATACCGGCCAGAGAGGGGGAAGCGTCATGAGCGTTTCACTGAGTCAGGCATCGTGAACGCTATGTTCTCCCATCGCGCGAGGGGGAACAACCCTCAGGGTATGGGGGCTTTGCCGTTGGCTGGATCACTCGACGTCAGTAATGCAAAATCTAGTGACATTGTCACTATTCGCGAAACGGTTCCTGCACGCGCTGGCGACAGACCGACAGCACCAATTGCCGCAGCCAGCGGTGATCCGCCTCGGCGTCCAGGCGCGGGTGCCACATTTGCGACACGGTAATGGGCGGCGTTTTCACCGGCAGCTCAAAGACGCGCAGCGGGCCGTCGGCCGGTTGAGCGTGCAGGAAGGAGGCGGGCAACAGCGCCAGCAGGTTCGAGGCCTGCGCCACCGCCAGCGCGGCCGGAAAACTCGGCACCACGGCGGCAATCTGGCGCGTCAGCCCCAGCTCCGCCAGCGCGGCGTCTACCGGCCCGAGAATGCGCCCGCTGCGCGAGGCCACCACGTGGCCGCAGGCGGCGTAGTCGGCGGCGCCGATCTCCGGCTGCTGCGCAAGCGGGTGCGAGGTTCTCATCACGCCGACGAAGCGATCGCGGAACAGCGCCTGCAGGCGGATTTCCGGGCCCATGTCACCCAGCACGCCTATCTCCAGATCGACCAGCCCTTCACGCAGCGGGCGGTCGCTTTTCTCCGGCTTGGGCGCAAAGCGCAGCCGCACCCGTGGCGCCTGTTCGGCAGCGGCGGCGATCAGCGCCGGGCCGAAGGCTTCGACGAAGCCGTCGTTGGCACGCAGCGTGAAGGTACGATCCAGCTCGGCGGGATCTAATGCTCTGTGCGCCGGGCGCAGCAGCGCACGGGCTTCGAATGCCGTATTTCGCGTCCGCTCGCGCAGCGTTTCGGCATAGGGCGTCAGCACCATATGACGGCCGGCGCGAACCAGCAGGGGATCGCCGGTGGCCGCGCGCAGCCGGTTGAGGGTGCGGCTCATCGCCGAAGCGCTTAAACCGAGACGCCGTGCGGCGCCGACGACGCTGCCCGCCGTCAGCAGCGCATCGAGCGCGATCAACAGGTTGAAATCAGGGTCGGTCATGTGTGCATATCCTGTGGCGCTGGAATGAGAGAAGGCGTTTGATGCAGTATATCTGCGTAAACGCTGCGTCTCCTGCGATCTGATGAGCAATAAAAAAGCCGATAACGGAGGTTATCGGCTTGGGTGGCACACTGCGCGGCGTTATGCCGGCAGCTGCTGCGCGGTTTTCTCGACCAGCGCCAGCAACAGCTTGATGTCTTCCAGCGTCACGATCGGGTTCAGCAGCGTCATCTTCAGGCAGGTTACGCCATCGAACTCGGTCACGCCGACGTTGGCGCGGCCCGATTCCAGCAGGGCGTCGCCGATGCGCTGGTTGAACAGGGCGACGGCCGCGTCGCCGTTCGCCGCCAGCTGTGCCGGACGGTAGCGGAACAGCACGCTGGCCAGCTGCGGCTGCATCACCAGTTCCAGCGATTCCTGATCGGCGATGTAACGCGCTACCTGTTGCGCCAGCGTCACGCCATGATCGATGATCTCGGCGTATTGCTTCTGCCCCAACGCCTCCAGCCCCATCCACAGCTTCAACGCATCGAAGCGGCGGGTGGTCTGCAGCGACTTGGACACCAGGTTCGGCACGCCTTGCGCTTCGTCGAACTCGGAGTTCAGGTAGGCCGCCTGATAGCGCATCAGCTCATAGTGACGCTCGTCTTTCAGCAAGAAGGCGCCGCAGCTGATGGTCTGGAAGAACTGCTTGTGGAAGTCCAGGGTAATGGAGTCCACCAGTTCCAGGCCGTCGAGGTAGTCGCGGTACTGCTCGGAAAGCAGCAGCGCGCCGCCCCAGGCCGCATCCACGTGCACCCAAATCTGCTGCTGCGCCGCCAGCCGCGCGATGTCGCGCAGCGGGTCAATGGCACCGGCGTCGGTGGTGCCGGCGGTAGCGACAATCGCCATCACCTGCTCGCCGTTGGCCTTGGCCTGCGCCAGTTTTTCCGCCAGATCGTTCACGTCCATGCGGGCGAAGCGATCGGTTTTCACCAGGGTGACGGACTGATAGCCGAGGCCCATCAGCGCCATGTTCTTCTGCACCGAGAAGTGGGCATTTTCAGAACAGAACACCTTCAGCTTGCGCAGATCGCCCACCAGGCCATCCTGCTGCACGGAGTGGCCCTGACGCGCGAAGAATGCATCGCGCGCCAGCATCAGCCCCATCAGGTTGCTCTGGGTGCCGCCGCTGGTGAACACCCCGGCGTCGCCGGGCTGGTAACCAACCTGGGCGCGCAGCCATTCGATCAGCTTCATTTCGATCAGCGTGGCCGACGGGCTCTGATCCCAGGAATCCATGCTCTGGTTGGTGGCGTTGATCAGCACTTCGGCGGCCTGGCTTATCACCAGGCTCGGGCAGTGCAGGTGCGCCACGCACTGCGGGTGGTGCACCGACAGGCTGTCTTTCAAAAAGTACTCGATGGCGCGATCGATCGCCGCCTGGTTGCCCAGGCCTTGCGGGGTGAAGTCGAGCTTGATGCGCTCGCGCAGTTCGGCCACGCTTTTTCCCTGATACATCTCGGGCTGTTGCAGCCACTGTACGACGGCTTCACTGCTCTGCGCGATCGCCTGGCGGTAAGCCTCGGCGCTGTGCGCCGAGGAAGCCAGAATCGGGTTTAACTTGGACATCGCGGTCATTCGCTCCAATCAGACTGGCTTGACGCCGGCGGCCAACAGCGCCTGCTCAAATTTATCCAGGAAAATACCCAGCTCATCGTTGGTGATCAGCAGGGAAGGCAGCAGACGCAGCACGCAGCCGTTGCGCCCGCCGCGCTCCAGGATCAGACCGGATTCGAAGCACTTTTTCTGCAGCAACGCGGACAGCTCGCCATCGGCCGGGTAGCAGCCCATGTGATCCTGCGCTTCGTTCGGCTTGACGATCTCGATGCCGATCATCAGGCCCAGACCGCGGACGTGACCGATCACCGGATACCGTTTCTGCAGCTCGGCCAGTTTGCCTTTCAGCCATTCGCCCTGCGCGGCCACTTTGTCGGCGACCTGGTGCTCTTTCAGGTATTGCAGGGTGGTCAGGCCGGTGGCCATCGCCAGCTGGTTGCCGCGGAAGGTGCCGGTGTGGTGACCCGGTTCCCAGGCGTCGAACTCTTTCTTGATGCCCAGCACCGCGAGCGGCAAGCCGCCGCCGACCGCTTTCGACATAACGATGATGTCCGGCTCGATGCCCGCGTGTTCGAAGGCGAACAGCTTGCCCGTACGGGCGAAACCGGCCTGAACTTCGTCGATGATCAGCAGAATGCCATGCTCCTGCGTCACTTTGCGGATGCGCTGCAGCCACTCGGCCGGCGCCGGGTTAACGCCGCCTTCGCCCTGAACGGCTTCCAGGATCACCGCCGCCGGTTTGCGCACGCCGCTTTCCACGTCGTTGATCAGGTTGTCGAAGTAGTAGGTCAGCGCCTTGACGCCGGCTTCGCCGCCGATGCCCAGCGGGCAGCGGTATTCATGCGGGTAAGGCATGAACTGCACTTCCGGCATCATGCCGTTGATCGCCGCCTTCGGCGACAGGTTGCCGGTGACCGACAGCGCGCCGTGGGTCATACCGTGATAACCGCCGGAGAAGCTGATCACGCCGGAACGGCCGGTGTGCTTTTTCGCCAGCTTCAGCGCGGCTTCCACCGCATCGGCGCCGGACGGGCCGCAGAACTGCAGGCAATATTCTTTGCCTTCGCCCGGCAACAGAGAGAGCAGGTAATCGGAGAAACGATCTTTTAACGGGGTCGTGAGATCGAGAGTATGTAACGGCAAGCCGCTGGTAATGACATTTTGGATGCTTTGCAGGACGTCGGGGTGATTATGTCCAAGAGCCAACGTTCCCGCCCCGGCCAGGCAATCAAGATATTGATTATTCTCAACATCAGTGATCCAAACGCCCTGGGCTTTCGCAATTGCCAACGGCAATTTGCGCGGATAACTCCTAACATTCGACTCAAATTCGGCTTGGCGCGCCAAATAGGTTTCATTGTTTCCGTTTAATGAGTTTGCAACTAAAGTATCAATACGGACTTTATCCGTCATCATATCTCTCCTACAACCGAAGGTCTCAAGACGCAACGATTGAATTAATGAATTAGAAAAGTAACTGCCTTGTGAAAAGCGCGACCAATATATGGCTTTTTCGCCTGGGACTCAATAGCCGATTTTGTTTTGAATTGTTTAGTTTTTTCTTAGGCTCATCAATATGTTGTTGATTTGTTGACCGTTGGTTTTGCCGGCAAAAAACAACATTTCTTTAACATTGCGTAAAAATGCTTTTCTGCTTTCCTTTGGCTGCTTCTTTAATGCATTTATTATTAAGGTGAATTTCCGATTAATAACATAAATAGAAAATAGCGGCTTATTTTCATCTATTCACCACCTTAAGTCCTAAAGCGGTTATATACACAAAATTTGTGATGAATATAAGCAGCCGAGCGTTAAAAGCGCAGTATCCAGAGCGGTGATTTCTTGCAGATTTTACGTAGCGCGATCAAAAAAGCGGGATTTTTGTGCGGCCGCCGGCGTGTTTGCCGGCGCCGCGGTCATTAACGTTGCTGTAACCAGGCGTGGTAACGCTGCAGGATACGGCGGGTACGCCACTGATCGACGACCAGCGTGAACAGCGGCGAGTAGCGCACATTGCGCGGCCGATCGTCACTCAACGCGCGCATCCGGCGCTTGACCAACGCCATGCGGGCGAGCGACGCCATCACCTTGCTGCGCCAGGTGACCGGGGCAGGCAGCGCATGGGGGGCCGCGCCGGTTTGCCAGCGCCGCGGCAGATCGGGCACTTCCGCCATGGCGGTAGCGATGCCGACGACCGCGACGCCGCTGTCCAGCACCCGCTGCGCCACCGACGGGCGGGCGATGCCGCCGGTGGTCATCACCGGCATGCGCGCGACGGCGGCAAGATCGCGGGCGAAGGTCAGAAAATAGGCTTCGCGCGCCAGAGTGCGGCCGTCCGCCGTGTCGCCTTGCATCGCCGGGCTTTCGTAGCTGCCGCCGGACAGTTCGATCAGATCAACCGGCAACTCGTTCAACATCAGCACCACTTGGCGGGCATCGTCCGATGAAAAACCGCCGCGCTGGAAATCGGCGGAGTTCAGTTTGACCGCCACGCAAAATTCCGGCGAGACGCGCTCGCGCACCGCACGCACTACCTCCAGCAGCAACCGGGCGCGGTTCGCCAACTCGCCGCCCCAGCGATCGTTGCGCTGGTTGGTCAGCGGCGAGAGAAACTGGGAAATCAGATAGCCGTGCGCCGCGTGGATCTCCACGCCGGTAAAACCGGCCTGTTCGGCGGCGTGCGCGCTGGCGGCGAAGCGCGCGATCACCTCGGCGATCTGCGCTTCATCCATCGCCTGCGGCTGGGCGAACAGCTTGCTGTGCTTGCCCATCGCCAGCGGGATGGCGGAGGGCGCCCACGCGTTACCGCCCATGTTCGCCATCACCTGCCGGCCCGGGTGGTTAAGCTGCATCCACACCTGCGCGCCGCCCTGGCGCGCGGCCTTGGCCCAGGTTTCGAACGGGGCGAGCGGCGTGTCCTGTTCCAGCACCACGCCGCCGGGGCCGGTCATGGCGCGGCCGTCGATCATCACGTTGCCGGTGATGATCAAGCCGGCGCCGCCTTCGGCCCAGTAGCGGTATAAGCGCCACAGCGCCGGGCCGGGCAATTGGCCCGGGGCGGCCAGATTTTCTTCCATCGCCGCCTTGGCCAGACGGTTGGATAAACGGCTGCCGTTGGGCAGTGTCAGTGGGGTAAACATCGGTTTGCGCTCCTGTCGTAGGGGGAATGGCGCTATACTAGGTTTAAAGTTAACTTTAAGGTCAATAGGGCATGAAGATCGGAGAATTGGCGCAGCGCGCCGGCATGGCCGCCTCGGCGATACGCTACTACGAGCAGTTGGGGTTGTTGCCGAAACCGGTGCGCGGCGTCAACGGCTATCGGGTGTACGGCGACAGCGCGCTGGAGCGTTTGCACCTGATCCAAATCGGCCAGAATCTGGGTTTTTCGCTGCAGGCGATCCAACGGGTGCTGGCGCTGCAGGGCAGCGCTTATGAGGATGGGTTGATACGTGGCGTCGATGAACGGCTGGCGGAGATCGAGCTGATGATGGCCACGCTGAATGAACAACGAGAAACCTTGTTGACGACCCGGCTGACCTTATTGGCGTCCGGTGTGGCAGGGCTGTGCCAAACCAAGGGCGAAAAACAGGCCGACGCATCGCCGGCCCGGCCGGCAAAGCTGGCGAGAATGCGCAATCGGATTGATACTGAGTGAGTCTATGATGGACAAGGATATTTGTCGCTACCGACGGATAGGGCGAACGGACTCACGCCGGCTGGCTGCGCCGGAACCGTGGGTGACACAATGGGAGACAACATGCTCGAACCCTGCTTCCCCGAAAACGAAGCCGAACGCCTGTCGGTATTGAATTCGCTGAACGTGCTGGATTCAAACTCGGTGGAAAAACTGGATCGCATCACGCGGCTGGCGGCGAAATACTTCGGCGTGACCATTGCGCTGGTGTCGCTGATCGACCGGGATCGCCAATGGTTTTTATCGCGCTACGGTCTGGATGCCCGGGAAACGCCGCGCAATATCTCGTTTTGCGGCCATGCGATCTTGCAACGCGAAGCGCTGGTGGTGCCCGATACCGCCAACGACCCGCGCTTTTTCGATAATCCGCTGGTGATCGGCGGGCCGAGGATCGGTTTCTACGTCGGGCAGCCACTGCTGTCGCTCGACGGGCTGCCGCTCGGCACCCTGTGCATTATCGACAGCCACCCGCAGCCGTTTTCCCCGGAACAACTGGCCGATCTGCATGATTTCGCCGCCGTGGTGGAGGAGTATCTGCAAAGTATTGAGCGCCACGTCTATACCGAAAACCTGAAGTCCGACCTGCAGCGCACGGAGGCCCTGTTCGAACAGACCTTCGCCCAGGCGGCGGTAGGGATGGCGCTGGTTTCGCTGCAGGGGTATTGGCTGCGGGTGAACCCGCGCATCTGCGAAATGCTGCACTATTCCGAGCGCGAACTGATGGATCGCACCTTCCAGGACATTACCTATCCGCTCGATCTCAATACCGACCTGGAAAAGCTGCAGCAGCTGTTGAAAAATGAAATCAGCACCTACTCGATGGAAAAACGCTATTTCCGCGCCGACGGCTCGATCGTTTGGGTGCAGCTGACGGTGGCGCTCAATCGCTTGCCGAACGGCAAACCGGACCATTTCATCTCGGTTATCGTCGATATCAGCGAGCGCAAGGCGGCCGAGGCCGATCTGTTCGCGTTGCAGCATGAGCTGGAGGAACGCGTCGAAACCCGCACGCGGGAACTGAACGTGGTGGTCAAAAAACTCAACGAAGAGATTGAAACCCGCGTGCTCGCCGAATATCAGCTCAGTGCGGAGAAGGAGCGTCTGCGCGCCATTACCGACAACATGCCGGCCTTAATCAGCCAGATCGACGGCAATGAACGCTACCTGTTCGCCAACAGCGCCTACAAAACCTGGTTCGGTCTGGAGGAGTCCAGCCTCAGGGGGATGACGGTGCGCGATTTCATGGGGGAAAGCGTTTATCGGATAGCAAAACCGATGATCGAACGGGCCCTCGCGGGCGAAATGGTGAGTTTTGAGAATGAGCTGCAGACCCGGCAGGGGCTGCTGATGATCCACACCACGCTGGTGCCGTGCGAAGCGCAGGGCTTTTACATTCTCGCTATGGACATCACCGAACTGAAGCGGCTGCAGCAGCGGCTGGAATATGACGCGACCCACGACATGCTGACCGGATTGACCAACCGCCGCGCGTTTCTGCGCCGGTTGTCGGGCACGCTGCAGGCCTGTTGCCATCAGCGGCAGATGGCGCTGCTGTTTATCGATCTCGACGGCTTCAAAACCCTTAACGACAGCTATGGCCATGACTTCGGCGACGCGATCCTGAAAACCTTCGCCACGTTGCTCAGCGCTTGCGCCGGCGAGCGCCACAGCGTCTCGCGTCTGGCCGGTGACGAGTTCACGGTGATCCTGTGGCCGTTGACGGATCCGCGGCGCGAGGTCAGCGAGTTTTGCGAAAACGTGTTGGCGCAACTGGCCACAATTACGCAGATCGGGCCGCAGAAGGTACGGCTTTCCGCCAGCATCGGCGCGGCCATTTCCCCACGCGGCGATGTGACGGAGGAGATGCTGCTGACCCGCGCCGACGGCGCGATGTATCAGGCGAAATCGGCCGGAAAGGGCACTTACGCCATCTGCGAGCTGTGAGCGTGCAACCGCGGCAGTGTCAGGGTAAGCTGTTTTTTCTTTTCCTGTGAGCAGAACTCCGGACTGATTGCATGGCGTCAAATCATCAACATAAAGACTGGCTCGAATTGCGACGCGATGACGAAACCGGTATTGAGAGCGTCAACGCTCACTTTCAGGGGCATGCCTACGATCCTCACGATCATGATGAAATGCTGGTGGGCGTCACGCAGCAGGGCTTGCAGCGTTTCCATTGCCACCGCTCGCTGCATACCAGCCGGCCGGGGCGCGCCATGCTGATCGAGCCGGGCGCGGTGCACGATGGCCATGCGCCGCAGGCCGAGGGGTTTACCTATGCGATGCTTTATCTGCCGCAGCGCTGGGTCTCCGACGCGATGAGCCGCCGCGGATTGGGGGACGCTTCGGTGCTGGAAGGCGCCTTCCACAGCACGTTGACCGACGATCCGATGCTGGCGACCGCGATCCACCAGGCGTTTTTTGCGTTGCATCAGGGGGAAGGCCGGCTGGCGCGCGATCAAAGCCTGGATCAACTGCTGACGCTTTTGGCACGGCATATTCGCGTTCGGCCAACTTCCCAAAGCGATGACGCTTTAATTGAGATGAATCGCTTGCGGGACTACTTGCATGCACATATGGCGGATAATCCCAGCCTGGATGAACTTGCTCTTCAGTGCGGCCTGGATCGTTTCCGCCTGACTCGCCAGTTCACCCGGGCTTTCGGCCAGTCGCCGCACGCTTATTTGGTTCGGTTGAGGCTGCGGGCTGCACGCTTGCTGTTGGCGCAGGGGGAAGAACCGGCGCAGGTCGCCATGCAGGTGGGTTTTGCCGATCAGAGCCATTTGGGCCGCTGGTTCCAGCGCGCCTACCGATTATCGCCGGCGGCCTATCAACGCCAGTGCACAAACGTTCTATACCGTTGACTTGCCATCTCCGATGATGCGTGTTTAACAGCACAACGGAGTAGAGCGAAATATGTTTGATACCAAGATAGCGTTTATCGTGCGTGACGATCTGCCAACCTGGCAGCGGCTGAACGTGGTGGCCTTTCTGGCGACGGGCATCGCCGCCGCGGCCCCGGAAATCATCGGCGAGCGTTACGTGGATGCGCAGGGCAGACGCTACGGCGCCATTTCCGGGCAGCCGATGCTGATTTTCGCCGCGGATCTGCCGGGCCTGCAAAATGTGCATCGCAAAGGATTGGAGCGGGAATTAACGCTGATCCCCTATGTGCACGCCATGTTCGCGACCGGGCACGATGAAGCCAACCGCCAGGTTTTTCGCGCTGAAGACGCGGACAATCTGGATTTGGTCGGCCTGGCGCTGCGCGGGCCGAAGAAAGCGGTGGATAAGGCGATAAAAGGCCTGGCGCTCCACGGCTAGGGCTGGAAAGTGCGCAGCCCGGCGGCGAAAGCAGGGGGCCCGTCCCATGCCGTCTGAATGGCGGCATGGGGGCTTTGGCGGCAACACTTGAAATGAGGTTCGGGCATCATTAAATGATAAGAACCGCGGTTTTTTGCGCCGTCGGCGAGGCTCTTATATATTTAGTAGCATGCCTGAGGCAGGTTAGGCATGAAACGGCGGTCGGTCGGGCCGCTGCAAGTACGACAGTTAATCCGTTCGCCAAGAGGCTGCGAGCCTGTGCTTTCGGTAGGGACAGCCGCCAATCGTTTTTACGGCGACCGAAGGCGGAGCAGCTACTCACAGGTCACGAGGACACTTACCATGCATAAGAGAACACTGGCGTCACTGCATTACGAAAACATGCCTTACGATGGGGTACACTTTCATATTTTGAAACGGGAAACGCCTGGCCATACGGCGTTGTTGAAGCTGGATGCGGGCAGCCGGCAACCGGCGCGTTTTCATCCGGGCTGGGTGAAACTGATGGTGCTGAGCGGTGAACTGAAGGTTGACGATCAGACGTTGCAACCCCATGAGATGTTAATCATTCCTGCCAATACCGCCTATACGGTACAGGCCATTACGGAAGTGATTTGTCTGGCGATTTCCGAGCTGGACGGCGCCGAGTTGGCCCGTTGATGAAATAACAACTCTGGATGGAGGAGAGCCTAGGCGCTCTCCCTATCCCTTCAGCATTAAGCCGCCCCCCCGGGCTGAGCTGCCTGCTGATTGATGCGTATACCTCCTGATTATGCCACCGCGCTTTCCCTATCCATCACTTTCGGCCACGTCGCCCCCGCAACGAGCCGCCATTGCGCAGCGCATGCGCAACGCCTGCGTTTTACGCAGAACGATGAAATTTTGGTGTAAATAGTGAGTTTCTTCGCATAAGGCCCCTGGTGTGGCTTGCGACAGCGTCACTATATGGAGGATCATGCGGCCTCTCTATCAAATAAAAGACATTCGCGTTATCAAAAGGGACAAACGACCATGGGATTCGAAGTCGACAACGCCGAAACGAAACGCATCGACCTCAGCAGCCACGAAAACTCCTCGTTCGAGGTGACGGGGCTGGTGAAACACTATCCGGCGGGCTTCGTCATTCCTTACCACTCGCATAGGCGCTGCCACTTGCTCTATTCACAGCAGGGCGTTATGGCGGTCGAGGCGAGCAGCGGGCGCTGGATCGTGCCGCCCACCACCGCAGTTTGGTTGCGGCCGGGGGTAGAGCATCAGATCGTCATGCAGAGCAACATCTGCGTTTACGGGATTTTGGTCGATGAAATCACCGCCGCGCGTTTGCCGCTGCGCGACGGCGTCTTGCAGGTCTCACCGCTGTTGCGAGAACTGATCGCTCAGCTGGCGACGCTGGCGCCCGAAGGGGCGGAGACCCAACGCAATGCGCTGCTCAGAGCGCTGTTTTTAGAAGAGCTGAGCCTGCAGCCGCAGCTGGCGCTGCACCTGCCTTGGCCGGCAGAAGCGAGAATGGCCGAGATTTGCCGGCAGTTGGTCATCACGCCGGCCGACGATCGCGGCATTGAAGCCTGGGCCGATTCACTGTCGATCAGCGCAAAGACCTTTCAACGCCATTTCAGCCAACAAACCGGCATCACCTTCGGCCAGTGGAAACAGCGCCTGCGGCTGCTGTCGTCCATTCCGCTGCTGTTGGCCGGCAACTCGATCATCCACGCCGCCTTCGAAAGCGGTTACGAGAGCCACAGCGCCTATTCGGTGGCGTTCAAAAAACTGTTTGGTGTTTCGCCTTCGCGCTTTACGCTATAGCCTTATGGCATAGCGCGCTTCTCCTATAGATTGAAGCAACCTAATGACGTATAAAGCAAAGCAGTCAACCTCCGAGGCCGCTTCCCGTGATAAAAATTGTCGTGTATCTGATTCTCGCCGTGACGATCGCCATTATTGCGGCCAGAGTCATCTTTCGTTTGCCGAATATCTCCCAGCGTCTGCCGCAGGCGGCATTGCCGGCGGATCCTGCCGCCCAGCTGCCGGCGCGCGCCGCCGAACTGATGGTGGCGCATCCGGGCCTGAGCGGCGTGGTGCCGCTGGCCAGCGGGCACGATGCGTTCGCCAGCCGCCTGGCGCTGGCGCGGATGGCGGAAAGGTCGATCGACGCCCAGTACTACATCTGGCATAACGACACCTCCGGGCAGATCCTGCTGAAAACCCTGTATGACGCGGCTCAACGCGGCGTGCGCGTGCGGCTGTTGCTGGACGATAACGGCGTCGCCATGGACGAGACCCTGGCGGCGCTGAACGCCCAGGAAAACGTCGAGATCCGCCTGTTTAACCCGTCAACCGTGCGCACGCCGAAGCTGGCCGGCTACGCCTTTGACTTTATGCGCATGAACCGGCGCATGCATAACAAGTCTTATATCGTCGACGGCGCCGTGGCGATCATCGGCGGCCGCAATATCGGCGACGAGTATTTCCAGGTCGGCGACGAAAACTATTTCCTCGATCTCGACGTGCTGAGCGTCGGCAACGTGGTGGCGGAGACCGCCGAGGTCTTCGATCGCTACTGGAACAGCGCGTCGGTGTTTGGCGTTGAGCAGATTATCCGGGGCAAAGGCGACCTTTCCGCCTTCCTGGCGCAGGCCACCGCGACCGAAAGCAGCGAACGGGCCCGCAAACTGGCGGTGCAGCTGGAAACCAGCGCGGTGCGCTTTCGCGATGGCGTCGTCCAGCCGGAATTCACCCAGGTAGAGCTGGTGGCCGACGATCCGGCGAAAGGGCTGGGCAAGGCTTCGCGCGATCGTTTGATGGTGACGCAGCTGAGCAAGATTATCGGCGGCGTCGGCCGGCAACTGGATCTGGTCTCCGCCTATTTCGTGCCGGGCCGGGAAGGGGCGAGCTTTTTTGAATCGCTCGCCAAACAGGGAAAATCCATTCGCGTGCTGACCAACGCGATGAACACCACCGACGTGCTGGTGGTGCATGCCGGCTACGCCAAATACCGGCGTGAACTGCTGCAGGCGGGCGTGGAGCTGTTTGAGCTGAAGCTGCGCGCCGGCCAGCCGACGGGGCGGCAGGAACTCAAACCGCTGGGGCTGTCCGGCGCGGCGCTGCACGCGAAAACCTTCGCCATCGACGATAAACGGGTATTTATCGGCTCGTTCAATTTCGATCCACGATCAGCGCACCTGAACTGCGAAATGGGCTTCTTGATCGACAGCCCGACGCTGGCGGCCGACACCCGCCAGCTGTTTGATGGCCCGCTCGAATACGCCGCCTACCGCCCGGCGCTGACGCCCGCGGGCAAAATGGTCTGGAACGAAGCCTTCGAAGACGGCCACACCGAGATCCATCAGCAAGAGCCCGGCGCCGGCTGGGTAAAACGCATCGTTCTCATCGTGGCCGGCTGGCTGCCGATCGAATGGATGCTGTAACGGCGCGGCGGTAGGGAAAAGCGCCCCTGTCTCAGGCACGTTTCTTGCTTTATCCAGGAGTCTCCTCTTATCAGCAGGTTACTCCATGGCCCTTTCTGCTCTGAGCTTTGTACAGGCGTCGAAAAAAAGCGAAATCGCGGGTTTGCAGCAGCTGTTGCAGCTGGGTGAACTGGTTGGTGCGGTCAGCCTGATGATCCACGCACTGCAACGGGAACGAGGCACCTCGAACATCTTCTTATGTTCTCATGGGAACACCTGGGGAAAGCAACTGAGTGAGCGGGCACTGGAGGTCCGGAAGGCAGAGGAGGCCGTCAGTCAGTGGCTTGCGTCTCAGGATCTTACCGGCCCCAACCTGGCGAATGCACCGCGATTACTCAGCCGCATTGCCTCGGTGTTGCATAGCCTCAGTACGTTACCGCAACTGCGTCAGCAGGTTCTTGGACTGTCTATCAGTCAGCCTGATGCCATGAATGCCTACAACGAGGTGATTCGCTCGCATTTGTCACTGGTCTTCGAAACGGCGGATATCTCCGGCGATCCGTCAATTTCACGGGCATTGCTGGCGATGTTCAGTTTTATGCAGGGAAAAGAGCTGGCCGCACAGGAGCGGGCCACGGCCGCCGCCGGTTTTGCGGCAGGGCATTTTGATGTCATCGCGCAACAGCAATTCACAGGCTTAATCGAGAGCCAGGAGCGCTGCTTTCAGACCTTCATGGAATTCGCGGCTCCCCGCTGTCTGGCAATGTGGCGGCAGCAGATGAACCAGGACAGCAGTGAATTTGAACGTTTCAGGCGAATTGCCTGCACGCGCGTCAGGCCTGGCGGTGAGACGACGGATACCGCATTACGCTGGTTTGACGTTGCGACGGCGCGAATCGATGGAATGAAAGTGGTGGAGGATGAGCTGCAAGCTGCTCTGATGGCCTCCTGCCGCCAGCGTATCCGTGAAGCACAGGCCGCCCTTGCGCTTCAGCAGCAGAATATTGACCAAATCCCCCAGTCTGAAAGCCATTACTCCGCGCTACTCTCGCCGCAGCTTAGTCGTTCGGTTCTTGAGCTTGTTGAACAGCAGTCCCGCCAGCTGCAGGCGCTCGATGCCGAACTTTCTCAACTTCGCGTCACGCTGACCGAGCGTAAGCTGGTTGAGCGGGCAAAGGGCCTGCTGATGCAGCATCAGGGCTTAACGGAACCCCAGGCGCATAAGGCACTGCTTGAGATGGCAATGAATCAGAATAAGAAACTTTCGGAAATTGCTGACGCGATGCTTGCCGTATCTGCGCTGTTAGGCAAAAACGAGCACAAACCGGGCCAATAACTGCACCTTCTGTGTGCAATTACGCTGTGCAGGATGTGCAGTTCCGGTGCACCAGAAAGGGCGTCAAAGCGACAGAATAAGGCTAACCCTCTGATTTTTTTTTGATACCGCAGGTTGGCACACAAGCTGCATTCTTTTTAATAGCAACAGCACTAAACCAATGGCGGTTTAGTCAGCATTACGGATAAAGGCGTCCGTTAGCGTTCAGGAAACTGAGCGCTAACTGGACGCTTTTTTTTTTCATTTTTCAACCTAACGGGAAGCCCTGATGACACAAGACGACAAAAAGACTCCGGGACAACTCTCCCGCCGCTGCTTTCTTGCGGGGAGTGCGGTGCTCGGCGGCAGCATGTTGATGTCAGGATTCATGAACCGGGTCTGGGCTGCCGGTTCCGACACGCCAGAGAAGAAAGAGATTCGCGTCGGGTTCATTCCCCTGACCGACTGCTCCTCAGTGGTGATGGCGGCGGTAAAGAAATTTGATGAGAAGTACGGCATTAAAATCATCCCGAGCAAGGAGTCGAGCTGGGCGTCAGTACGCGACAAACTGGTGTCTGGCGAGCTGGATGCGGCGCATGTTCTGTATGGGATGCTCTATGGCCTGCAGCTTGGCGTGTCCGGCCCGCAGCATGAGATGGCGATGCTGATGTCTCTCAACCAGAACGGGCAGGCCATTACGCTCTCTGAGCAGTTAAAGCAGGCGGGCGTGACGGATGCTGCATCGCTACAAAAAGTGGTCCAGGCCAGTGCGAAGGGGACCTATACCTTTGCGCAGACGTTCCCGACCGGCACGCACGCGATGTGGCTTTACTACTGGCTGGCAAACGCCGGTATCCATCCCTTTAACGACGTGCGCAATGTCGTGGTGCCTCCGCCGCAAATGGTCATGAACATGAAAATCGGCAATATGAGCGGTTTTTGCGTGGGGGAACCCTGGAACCAGCGCGCGATTCAGGACGGCATTGGTTTCACTGCTGTCACCTCACAGGAAATCTGGCCGGATCATCCGGAAAAAGTGCTCGGCACAACCTCTGCCTGGGTGACTGAAAACCCGAATGCGGCTCGCGCGCTGACCGCCGCGGTGCTGGATGCCTCCCGCTGGATAGACACCTCTGATGCCAATCGTAGTGAAACCGCTCAGGTCGTTGCGGCGCGGGCGTACATCAACACGCCACTCAAGACGATTCAGGGGCGGATGCTCGGCGACTACGAAAATGGGCTGGGGAAAACGTGGAAAGATGCCCACCGCATGCGCTTCTTCAACGATGGCGCGGTCAATTATCCGTATCTCTCCGATGGCATGTGGTTCCTGACTCAGCAGAAGCGCTGGGGATTGCTGGAAAGCGATCCTGACTACCTCGGTATCGCCCAAAAAATTAACCGCATTGACGTCTACAAACAAGCTGCCGCCGCGGTTGGCGGGATCAATTTGCCATCCAGCGACATGCGAAGCAGCACGTTGATTGACGGCAGAGTCTGGGACGGCAGCAACCCTGCTGACTACGCCAACAGTTTTGCAATGAAACGCTAAGTGAGGCCACAGATGTCCGTAAATTTGAAAACCAATGTCGTCACGTTGACGGAGCCTGCCGCGGTCAGCGTTGAATCGCCCGTCAGCGCAGAAGTGATCACGATCGAGAGAGCCGCCCCGGTAGCCAGAACGGATACCTTTATTGTCCGGCTTCGCGCGAGCGTTCGCCGCTTCATGCAGAAAATGATCCCCGCCATTCTCGGGGCCGTCGTGCTGCTGCTCCTGTGGCAAATCGCCGCCAGTAGCAGTAAAGGCTTCCCGACGCCCGCTCAGACCTGGGAGGCGGCGAAGGTGATTTTTGCCGATCCGTTCTATATCAACGGGCCAAACGACATGGGCATTGGCTGGAATGTCCTGGCCTCGCTACAGCGAGTTGCGATTGGTTTCGGGCTTGCCGCGCTGGTCGGCATCCCGGCCGGGTTCCTGATTGGCCGCTTCAGCTTCATCGCCAGCATGTTCAACGCCATTATCTCGCTGCTGCGCCCGGTCAGCCCGCTGGCGTGGTTGCCGATTGGATTGCTGTTGTTCCAGCGCGCGGAGCCCGCCTCGTCCTGGACCATTTTCATCTGTTCTATCTGGCCGATGATCCTCAATACCGCAGAAGGGGTGATGCGCATTCCGCAGGACTATCTCAACGTTGCGCGGGTGCTGAAACTCAGCGAATTCACCGTAATGCGCAAGATCCTGTTTCCTGCCGTGCTGCCGTACATTCTGACCGGGGTGCGGTTGTCCATCGGTATCGCCTGGCTGGTGATTGTTGCGGCTGAAATGCTGACCGGCGGCGTGGGCATCGGTTTTTGGATCTGGAACGAATGGAACAACCTCAACGTGGAAAACATTATCGTCGCCATTCTGCTGATTGGTGCCGTGGGGATGTTACTGGAGCAGGGGCTGATGGCCGTTGCCCGTCGCTTAAGTTACGACAATCACTAGGAGCCCGCGATGAAAAAAGAAAAATCGATTATCAGCGTCCAGAGCGTCACTCAACGTTTTCCTTCAGCGAAAACCACCTTTCTGGCGCTCGATAACGTCAGCTTTGATATCGCAGAAGGCGAAACGGTCAGCCTGATTGGCCACTCAGGCTGCGGAAAATCGACCCTGCTGAATTTGATTGCCGGGCTGAGTCGCCCGACGGAAGGCGTGCTGTTGTGCGACAACAAAGAGATTACCGGGCCGGGGCCAGAGCGCGGGGTCGTCTTCCAGAACCATTCGCTGCTGCCATGGTTAACCGCTTTTGAGAATGTCGAACTGGCGGTGCGGCAGGTCTTTAAAGACCAGATGAACAAAAACGAAATGCACGACTGGATTTTGCACAACCTCGAACTGGTGCACATGGAGCATGCGGCCGATAAGCGTCCGGGCGCCATTTCAGGCGGCATGAAGCAGCGTGTCGGTATCGCCCGTGCCTTGGCGATGAAACCGAAAGTTTTGCTGATGGATGAACCTTTCGGGGCGCTGGATGCGCTGACGCGGGCGCATCTTCAGGACGCCGTTATGGACATTCAGGCGCGTCTGAAAACCACCATTTTGCTGATCACCCACGACGTTGATGAAGCGGTGCTGCTGTCTGACCGCGTGATGATGATGACTAATGGTCCGGCGGCGAAAGTCGGTGAAGTGTTACAGGTTGAGCTGTCACGCCCCCGCAGTCGACTGGCTTTGTCGAACGATCCTCTGTTCCACCAGTATCGCCAGCAGGTGCTGCATTTTCTCTATGCAAAACACCGGGCAGTGGCCTGATTCCATGAGGGGAGTTGTGCAATGGCTAAACCGACTCTAATCGTTATCGGCAATGGTATGGCAGGCGTGCGACTGGTGGAATATCTCTGTGAGCTCGCACCAGATCGTTACCGTATCATGATCATCGGCGATGAAAAGCACAGTGCGTACAACCGTATCCAGCTGACGCCGGTGCTTTCCGGTGAGAAAGATTTTGGCCAGATAGTCACGCATGACGCGCAGTGGTATGAGCATCACAACATCACATTGATCGCAGGCACGGCGGCGACGGCAATCGACCGTCACGCTTGCACCGTCACGGTCGCCGGGCAGATCTATTCATACGATCATTTGGTTCTGGCCACTGGCTCACGGCCATTTCTGCCCTCCCTGCCTGGGGTCGAATTGCCGGGTATCCACGGGTTCCGCACTCAGCAGGATGTCGAAAATATTCTGCAGGGAGCCTACGCAGGCCAACCGGTTGCGGTGATCGGCGGCGGCGTGCTGGGCGTGGAGGCGGCGGCGGCCCTGGCGCGGCGTGGAATGCGGGTTAGCCTGCTACATCGCGGCACACATCTGATGGATCAGCAGCTGGATGAACACGCCGGAAAACTGTTGCACGAAGGGCTCTCATTACGCGGCATCAACGTCATTTTGCAGGCTGAAACGGTGTCATTCAGCGCTGATGCCGCTGGCAACGTCAGCAGGGTGAATCTTAATGATGGGCGCGGAATAGCGGCGGAGCGGGTCGTGCTCTCTGTGGGCGTGCGGCCGAACATCGCGCTGGCACAACGGTCAGGCTTGCCGTGCGATCGCGGTATTCTGGTGAACCCGCAGCTGCAAACCGCTGACCCGCACATCTCGGCAATTGGAGAATGTTGCCAGTGGGGCGAACTCACTTTTGGCCTGGTGGCCCCGTGCTGGCAGCAGGCTGAAACGCTGGCCTCGCGGCTGGCGGGGGGCGACAAAGCCACTTCATTCGAGGTGCAGAATGTCCCGCTGCGCCTCAAGGTCACAGGCCTGAATTTGTTCTGCGCCGGTGAATTACACAGCCGCGATGGCGCTCAGACCCATACCACCTTTGACCCGTTTGACGGGCATTATCGCCGGCTGGTGCTCTGCGACAACCAACTGAAAGGGGTGTTGCTGTGGGGCGATATCAGCGATGGCCCGCAATACCTCCAGCGGATCGGCACGCCCGCTGGTCAACCGTTGCCCTTCAGCGTCTTCAGTCCCGGTAATGAGCCGGATGCCTCTGGCTTACAGCCTGTTAAATCAGAACCGTTACCCGTCGAGGTGGCGAGGAGTCATTCAATGTCGAAACCCGTATTGGTTATGGCCGGACACGGCATGGTAGGCCATCATTTTTTAGAGCAGTTGGTTGCGCGTGAGCTGCATCTGCAATACCAGGTGATTGTGTTTGCCGAAGAGGCCTCGCCCGCCTACGACCGTGTGCATTTGTCCGAATACTTCTCTGGCCGCACGGCGGAATCCCTCTCAATGGTTGAAAAGGGATTTTTCGAATCGACCGGGATTGAACTGCGTCTGGGGCACAGCATCGGGCTCGTTGATACAAAACACCGTTTTGTGGTCGATCACCAGGGGCGGCAGACGGCTTACGATGTACTGGTGCTGGCAACAGGATCCTATCCGTTTGTGCCGCCGATCCCTGGCAATGATGCGCCGGGCTGCCTGGTTTACCGCACGCTTGACGATCTTGCGGCCATTCAGGCCTGCGCGGCAAACGGCAAAACGGGCGTGGTTGTCGGCGGGGGATTACTGGGGCTGGAGGCGGCCAACGCGCTGAAACAGCTCGGGCTGGATACGCACGTGGTGGAGTTTGCACCGCGGCTGATGGGGGTTCAGCTCGACGACGGCGGTGCCGCGATGCTGCGCCGTAAAATTGAAGCGCTGGACGTGAAGGTGCATACCGGGAAAGAAACCCAGGCCATTACTGCGGGCGAGGAGAGCCATTACCGGATGGTGTTTGCCGATGGCAGCTATCTGGAAACCGATCTGGTGCTATTTTCCGCAGGGATCCGCCCACGCGATCAGCTTGCGAGAGCGTGCGGGCTTGAAGTGGGGCCGCGCGGCGGCATTGTGATTGACGATCGCTGCCAGACGTCCGACCCGGCTATTTATGCGATCGGCGAATGTGCGCTGTGGAACGGGCAGGTCTTCGGCCTGGTGGCGCCGGGTTATCAGATGGCCCGCGCGCTGGCGGATACCCTGACGGGCGGCGACGCCGTCTTTAAGGGCGCGGACATGAGCACCAAACTTAAGCTTCTTGGTGTTGAGGTGGCATCGATTGGTGACGCGCATGGGCGTACCCCAGGTAGCCAGAACTACAGCTGGGTAGACGGTCCGGCGGAAGTGTATAAGAAAATCGTGGTATCGCAGGATCGCAAACGGCTGCTGGGGGCGGTGCTGGTGGGCGACAGCGCGGAATACAGCACGTTGCTGCAAATGATGCTCAACGATATGCCGCTGCCAGCCAAACCTGAATCCCTCATTTTGCCTGCCGGGTCGGGCGCAGACAAACCTGTGCTGGGCATCGCAGCCCTGCCCGATAGTGCGCAAATTTGTTCCTGCCACAACGTCAGTAAAGGCGATGTCCGTAACGCCGTGAAGAACGGCTGCCACGATATGGCGGCGATAAAAGCCTGCACCAAAGCGGCGACGGGCTGTGGGGGCTGCGCCGCACTCACCAAGCAGGTGATGGAATATGCGCTGTCCGACATGGGCGTCGAGGTGAAAAAAGACATCTGTGAGCATTTCGCGTATTCGCGCCAGGAGATTTATCACCTGGTTCGGGTAGGCAATATCCGCACGTTCGGGGAACTGATTGAAAAGCACGGCCACGGCAGCGGGTGTGAAATCTGCAAACCGCTGGTCGGATCGATACTGGCATCATGCTGGAACGACTACCTGTTGAAACCGCAGCATTTGCCACTGCAGGACACCAACGATCGTTATTTCGCCAATATCCAGAAGGACGGGACCTATTCCGTCGTGCCGCGCGTTCCGGCGGGAGAGATAACCCCCGAAGGGCTTATCGCCATCGGCGAAGTCGCCAGGCGTTACAAGCTCTATACCAAAATTACCGGAGGGCAGCGAATCGACCTGTTCGGCGCGCGTCTGGAGCAACTGCCGGAGATCTGGCAGCAGCTGGTTGATGCCGGTTTTGAAACCGGTCATGCCTACGGCAAATCTCTGCGCACGGTGAAATCCTGCGTCGGGTCGAGCTGGTGTCGCTACGGCGTACAGGACTCCACCTCGCTCGCGCTGCAATTAGAGCACCGCTACAAAGGGCTGCGTTCGCCTCACAAAATCAAAATGGCCGTCTCGGGTTGTACCCGCGAGTGTGCCGAAGCCCAAAGTAAAGATGTGGGGGTAATTGCCACGGATAAGGGCTGGAACCTGTATGTCTGCGGCAACGGGGGAATGAAGCCCCGCCATGCTGATTTGCTGGCGCAGGACATGAGCACAGAGCAGCTCATTCGTACCGTTGACCGCTTACTGATGTTCTACATCCGCACCGCTGACCGGCTGCAGCGCACCAGCACCTGGATGGATAACCTCGAAGGGGGCATCGACTACCTGCGCCAGGTGATTCTGGACGACAGCCTGCAAATTGCGGATGAACTGGATCGTGAAATGTCTGCGGTGGTGGCGACGTACCAGTGTGAATGGCTGACCACTCTGGCCTCGCCGGATCGCCTGGCGCTGTTCAGACCGTTTGTAAACAGCGAGGTCCCTGACGAAGGGGTCGTGATGGTGAGCGAACGTCAACAACTGCGGCCTGCAACGCATGAGGAGCGCAGCATGCTCGCCGTGCCTGCCGCAGAAAATACGCAGGAGCCTGCACCGGGCTGGGTGGAAGTGTGCAGCCTGAGCGCCATCCCGGCGAATGCGGGAATGGCGGCGCGCCTGGCAAGCCAGCAGATTGCGCTGTTCTATCTGCCCGGTCATCCACAGCAGGTTTTTGCGCTGAGCAATCATGAACCAGACAGCGACGCCAATGTGCTGGCGCGCGGGCTCGTGGGGGATGTCAAAGGCGAACCGGTGGTGATTTCCCCGCTCTATAAACAGCGCTTCAGCTTACGGGACGGCCGCAGCCTGGACAATTCGCCGCATGCGCTGCGAAGCTGGGCGGTGAAAGTGGAAGATGGCCGCGTCTGGGTTCAGCCACAAATGCAGGGCGTTGCGTCCGCCAAAATCATTGAAACGGTCAACCTATGAAAACAGCGTCTCCGGTCGTGAAAACCACCTGCGCCTATTGCGGCGTGGGGTGCGGCGTTAGTATGCAGCCACAGGCTGATGGCTTCGCCGCCAGCGGCGACCCGGCACATCCGGCGAATCGCGGAAGGCTGTGCGTGAAGGGCAGCGCGCTGGGTGAAACGCTGGGCTTACAGGGGCGTCTGCTCCAGCCTGAAATCCATCATCAACCCGTGAGCTGGTCGCAGGCGTTAGACGCTGTCGCACAAGGGCTACAGGCGACGATTGACGAGCATGGACCTCAGTCGGTCGCGTTTTATGGCTCGGGCCAGCTGCTGACGGAGGATTACTACGTCGCCAACAAGCTGATGAAAGGGTTTATCGGGGCGGGCAACATGGACACCAACTCCAGGTTGTGCATGGCCTCCGCCGTGGTGGGCTACAAGCGGGCGTTCGGCGCCGATGCCGTCCCCTGCAATTATGATGATCTGGAGCAGGCAGACTGCGTTATTCTGGTAGGTTCGAACACCGCCTGGGCGCATCCGGTGGTGTATCAGCGGCTGGCGAAAGCCAAAGCGGAGAGGCCGGAGATGCAGATTATCGTCGTTGATCCGCGTAAGACCGCCACCTGTGATATTGCCGATCTGCATCTGGCACTGCGTCCGAGCAGCGATGCGGCGCTGTTCTGCGGCGCACTGAACGAGATGGCAGCGCGCGGAAAACTGGATACCGCTTTTCTGCAGCACCACACGAACGGGGCAAAAGAAACCTTACAGACAGCAAAAGCGTGGAGCCTGGAGAAGACGGCGGACTATTGCGGGATCGCCTCCTCGCAATTACAGGCGTTTTATCAACGGATAGCCCGGAGCCAGCGGCTGGTCACGCTGTATTCGATGGGGATCAACCAGTCCAGTTCGGGCGTCGACAAATGCAACGCGATAATTAACCTGCATCTGGCAACCGGCCAGATTGGACACGCTGGCAGCGGGCCATTTTCGATAACGGGCCAGCCGAATGCGATGGGCGGACGTGAGGTCGGCGGGCTGGCAAACCAGCTGGCCTGCCATATGGGATTTACCGCCGAAGAGATTACACGGGTCGGGCGTTTCTGGCACAGCGATAACGTCGCGCAGAGCCCTGGACTCAATGCCATCGATCTCTTCCGCGCTATCGAGAAGGGAGAGATAAAAGCCGTCTGGATCATGGGCACCAATCCGCTGGTGTCACTTCCGGATGCCGATCGCGTGCGGGCCGGTCTGGCGCGTTGTCCTCTGGTTATTGTGTCCGACATTCTGCGTGACACGGACACCACCCGCGCCGCGCATATCCTGCTGCCCGCCCTGGGCTGGGGGGAGAAAAATGGCACGGTGACCAATTCGGAACGCTGTATCTCCCGGCAACGCGCGTTTCTGGCTGCACCTGGGGAGGCCAAACCTGACTGGTGGATCCTCAGCCAGGTTGCGCAGCGGCTGGGGTTTGCGGAGGCCTTTGCCTGGCAGCATCCGGCAGATATTTTCCGCGAACATGCGGCCTTGTCCGGCTTTGAAAATGCAGGCACTCGGGCGTTTGACATCAGCGGGCTGGCGCAGTTGTCCAATGAAGAATGGGATACCCTGCAGCCGATCCAGTGGCCGGTTAATGCCGCACGGCCGCAGGGTACGCCGCGACTATTTACAGATAAAACCTTTTTTCACCCTGACGGTAAAGCGCGGTTGATCGCCGTCACCCCGGCGCTGCCCGCCAGCCAGCCCACTGCGGCTTATCCGCTGATCATGAACACCGGAAGGGTGCGCGACCAGTGGCACACCATGACGCGAACCGGCAAGTCTGCTCGCCTGATGCAGCATATCAGCGAGCCGTACTGTCAGTTTCATCCAGATGATGCGCCGGGCATTCAGGCGGGTGAGTTGCTGCGTGTAACCTCATCCCATGGCTGGCTGCTGTTACGCGCGCAACCCGATCATCTTCAGCCTCGCGGCAGTATTTTCGTGCCGATCCATTGGAACAGCCATTTTAGCCGGCAGGCCCGGGTCGATGCGCTGATAGCTCCCGTTACCGATCCTCTTTCCGGGCAACCGGAAAGTAAGCATATGCCGGTCAATCTGACGAAATGGAAAGCGGCTTGGTATGCAGAGCTGTTTATTCGGGGAGAGGGGATCGCCGCGCCTGCCACCGCCTACTGGAGCCGCATCACCCAACCGGGCGTCACGCATTTTACGTTAGCGGATTCTTCGCTCCAGGAGGAGTGGATGGCGTGGCTGAATGAACATTATCCGCTGGAGGGGAAACCTGCCAGAGCGCCCGGATGGGGGATGAGGGCTTCAACCTGCTGGTGTGGGCGCAGGGCGAACTGCAGCTGGCATTTTACGCGCGCCGAAGCCCACTGCTGCCGGACAGGCAAGCGATACTGTCTGCCTTTATCACCCCGCCGGACACGGCACCGCAGCGGCTGGCGTTACTGGCGGGCCAGGCCGGCAGCCATAAGGCCGCCACCGGCAAAATGATTTGCAGCTGTTTTTCTGTTGGCGAAGCGCAGATTGTCGACGCCGTGCGGCAGGGATGCCACAGCGTGCAACAGCTCGGCTCAAAGCTGAAATGTGGCACTAACTGCGGCTCCTGCGTGCCGGAGCTGAAAACGTTTATTGCCGGCCAGCTGGCCGCCCTGACGATGGAAGAACGCCCATGAAAACTAGCAACATGTTGCCGATAGCGCAGATTATGGCCCTGGCAGACCAACGCAGCCCGGTGCGCCGGGGTGACGTCTGGCTGGTGGGCGCAGGGCCGGGTGATACTGAACTGCTGACCCTGAAAGCGCTGCGCGTTATCCTGCAGGCCGATGTCGTGGTCTTTGACCGGCTGGTGTCCGATGCGGTGCTGGCGCTGACGCCGGACACTGCACTGCGGATCGATGTCGGCAAATCCCCGCGCAATCATCGCCTTGAACAGCATGAAATCAATATGTTGCTGGTTGATCTGGCGCTGGCGGGGCACCGTGTAGTGCGCCTGAAGGGCGGCGACCCGTTCATCTTTGGCCGGGGTGGGGAAGAAATGGCCTGCTGCCAGCAGAAGGGGATTGTGTGCAATGTTGTGCCCGGTATCACGGCGGCAATGGGCTGTGCCGCAGCCAGCGGGATCCCGCTGACGCACCGAAACCTGGCACAGTCCGTCAGGTTTGTCACCGGACATGGCCCGGAAGGGGAACCGGACGTTGACTGGTCAGTACTGGCCGCCGCGCGCCAGACGTTGGTCTTCTATATGGGGATTGCCAACAGCCCTGTTATCAGCCAGCGCTTGATTGCCCATGGCTTACCCGGCTCAACGCCCGTGGCGGTGATTGAACGCGGCACTCAGCCACAGCAGCGCGTGCTGGTGGGCACTCTGGATGCATTAGGAAAGATCGTTGCAGAGGAGCAGGTCGAATCACCAGCCCTGGTAATTATTGGTGAGGTGGTGGGAATGTACCGGCCGATTGCCGAACTGCCTGAGAAGATTCTTCCGCAGATGGGCCGTTCTGAACCGGCTTTGCCAGCCAGTCTGAAGTGGCCGGCGAAAATGGACAGCATAAGCGTTATTCTGGAATCATCCTATGACCATATCTGGCACGCAAGAGACGGTCACAATAGCTAAAACATCTAATCGAACCAAGGACACGGGGATGGTTAATCCCCGTGTTTGTGGTGAGAAAGAGGCGCAGCGGTCATGGCCGCCGCGCAGGGTGTTATTGGCTAATCGATTGCTGCAGCGCCTGAACGGAAGAAACGATGCCGGCATCAACCGACATGGTCAGGTCTTCCATTTCCAGCGACACCCAGTCGTTGTAGCCCATCATGCGCACCACCGAGAAGAACTCCTTCCACCACTGCAGATCCCGCCCGCAGCCGACGGCGACATAGTTCCAGGCGCGGCCGGCCACGTCATCGATCGGTTTGGTCTCCAGCAGCCCGTTAACCTCGACGACGCCGCGCTCAAGGCGCACGTCTTTGCCATGCACATGGTGAATGGCGGGGCCAAGGGCGCGGGCCACCGCGATGGGATCTGCCCCCATCCAGAGCAAGTGACTGGGATCGAGGTTCAGGCCCACCATCGGGCCAACGGCCTCGCGCAGCCGGAACAGCGTTTCCGGGTTCCACACCAGCATGGCGCTGAAGTTTTCCAGCGCAAAGCGCTCGACGCCGCACGCTTTGGCTCGGGCGACCAACGCCTGCCAATAGGGGATCGCCACGTCATTCCATTGATAGTCCAGGCAGTTTTTCACCGTGGGCGGCCAGCTGACGGTATAAGTGATCCAGTTGGGGATGGTGTCATGCGGGCTGGCCGGCGGCAGGCCGCTCATCATGACGATCTTTTTCACTCCCAGCAGCCCGGCCAGCTCCAGCGTATTGTCGGTTTGGCGCTGATGGCGTTGCCCCAGTTCGCCGGGATCGAGCGGATTGCCGGAGACGTTGAGCGCGGCGATCTCCATGCCGCGGCTGGCCAGCGCCTGCAGCAGCTGCCGGCGTTTGGCGGGGTTGGCCAGCAGATCGTCGGCATCCAGATGGGGCGCCGGAGACCAGCCGCCGGTGGTCATTTCCACGCCGCGCACCCCCAACTCCAGCAGCCGGTCCAGCATCTGCTCGAAGGGTAAATGGCCCAGGCTATCGGTACAGAATGAAAGTTTCATGGTGCTTTCCTTATTGGTAATTAACCCAGGTGGCGCCGTTGTCGGCGGAACGAACGCAGTTTTCAATCCAGCGCACGCCTTCCAGCCCGGCGTCGATATCCGGGTAGATTAGCGTGGCCAGCGTCTGCCGATCGCCGCGCTGGCTGGCGCTGATGGCGATGGCGAACTTGAGGTAAATATTGGCCCAGGATTCGGCCATGCCTTCGGTGTGCAGCGCGCCGAGCCGCTCTTCGGCCAGGGCGCTGTCGTCCAGATAGGGCATGCCGTGGTGCAGGATCTGGTTGGGCCGCCCCTGGATCTCATAGCGCAATTCGCCGGGGGCAGCGTCGCTCCACTGCAGGCTGGCGAGCGAGCCCACCACGCGGATGCTTTGGCTGTCCATCGCGCCGGCGTTGACGGCGGAGGCCCACATGCGGCCGACGGCGCCGTTTTCGTAGTGCATCAGCACCATGGCGTTGTCTTCCAGCGGGGCGCGGGAAGGAATAAAGCTCTGGCGATCGCACAGCAGGGAGGCAATCTTCATATCGGGCATCACCAACTGCGAGATGTAGAAGGTGTGGGTGGAGATGTCGCCCAGCACAAAAGAGGGGCCGGCGATTTTCGGATCGACGCGCCACTTTTGCGCCTCGAACTTGTCTGCGCTTTCGTTGGCATTGAAGCCGTGGGTGTACTGCAATTCGACCATGCGTATTTCGCCAATGTCGCCGTTCGCGATCATGGCGCGCATCTGCATCAGCAGCGGATGGCCGGAGAAGCCGTAGGTTACGCCGACGATCAGGCCTTTCTCCGCCGCCAATGCCTTGATTTCTCTCGCCTCCGCCGTGGTGAAGAACAGCGGCTTTTCGCAGATGACATGCAGGCCGGCATTCAGCGCGGCGCGCGTAATTTCATAGTGGGTGCCGTTAGGGGTGGCGATGGTCACCACCTCAACGCCATCTCCGCGGTTGGCTTCTTGCTCCAGCAGCTGTTGATAGCTGTCATAGCAGCGTTCGGCGGGCACGCCGAGATTAACGCCAAACTCGCGTCCGCGCGCCGCGTCGATATCAAAGGCGCCGGCAACCAACCGATAGGCGGTGTTGTCGCGCAGTGCGCCGGAACGGTGCTTGTAGCCCACCTGGCTGAGGCGGCCGCCGCCGATCATCGCCCAACGCAGCGGGCGAGGGATGCTTCTTTCACCATTTAACATGCTGACTCCTGATATTGTGGCTTTGCACTCGGGTGCAAAATAGGTTGAAAAAGAGAGTGGCAACGGTTTATTTCTGGTTCATCTGCGCAAATTGCGGGTAGTTTTCTCGCGTCACGGTGGCGTAAGGCACCCAGTTGTAAGGCTCGGTTTTGGCGTGATCCAACAGGGCGCGAGTCACTTGCACCGCGCCGATCGCCTGGGCTTTGGCATCCTGGAAAATGGTCACCGCCAGGTCGCCGGTTTTGATAAATTGCAGGCCGTCGGGCGTGCCGTCGATACCGGCAACCAGCACGCCGCTCTTTTTGGCCTGCTTCAGCGCCATGATCGCGCCGATAGCCATCTCATCGTTGTTGGCGGCGATCGCATCGATCGCTACGCCGTTCAGCAACCAGCCGGAAACCACATCGACCGCTTCATTGCGCTGCCATTTTGCGGTCTGTTTCTCTACCACTTTGAGGTCTTTGTGTTTGGCGATCACCGCTTCAACCGCGCGGGTGCGTTCGCGGGTTTCTTCGTTGGAGAGGGCGCCCATCAGGATCGCCACGTTGCCGCGGTAATTCATTTTTTTCGCCAGAGCCTCCATCTGCAGGCGGCCGCTGAGCGCCGAATCGGAGCCGACGTAGGCCGTCGCGCCGCTCAGCGGCACTTCGGGTTTGCGGTTGACGAAGATCAGGGGGATCGCGGCGCGTTTGGCGGCCGCTATCATCGGCTGGACGCCTTGCGTATCAACCGGGTTGAGGATAATGGCGTCCACGCCCTGATTAATCAGATCGTCCACCTGTTGCACCTGCAGGGCGACATCGCCTTTGGCATCGACGAACTGGCCTTGCAGTTGCTGCGCAGCCAGTTCCCGCGCCATTTGGCTGCGCAGGATAGAGACGAAGTTGAGATCGAAGTTGGCCAGCGCCACGCCGACCTGGTAGGTCTTGGCCTGGGCGGTCACCACAAACAGCGAGCAGGCTAACATCAACAACAGTCTGGTTTTTTTCATTACGGTATCCTGTTGAGAAGAGAGGCGTTGTGTAAAAACAGTGTATTTGCAACCGGGTGCAAAGCAGGAGACAAAACGGCGATGCGTCTCTGAATGCCACCGTGAATGTCGGCCATGAATAAAATTTGGTCAACAGGGGAAAGGTGAAAACAGCGCTGGCGATCACAAACTGTTTACGTTTTGCACCCGGTTGCATAACGATTTGCAATCGGGTGCAAAAACAGGACATAATTGCAGCAGAAATGCCGGCGGGCGCTTAGGGGATCTGAGCGAGCGGGGTATAGTTTGACTTCACCAAAGCAGGGATCGACGCAACCATGATGAAACACCACAAAGCCACCGCCAGCGACGTCGCCGAAAAGGCCGGCGTCTCTAAATGGACGGTATCGCGTGCCTTTACGCCCGGCGCCTCGATCTCGGACAGCGCGCGTGAAAGCGTGCTGGCGGCGGCGGCTGAGCTGGGCTATCGGCCAAATCTGCTGGCGCGCAGCCTGTCGCAAAAACGCACGCACATCATTGGCGTGGCCATCGACGAGATGAAGAACCCGCATTCAATGATGATGCTCGATATGGTGACCAAACAGCTGCAAACCCGCGGTTATATGGCGCTGCTGCTGAACATCACCGCCGGGGAAAACTACCGGGCGGTGATGGCGATGGCCGATCAGCTGCAGGTCGACGGCATTTTGTTCCTGGCGACGGTGTTAACCAAGGAGTGGGCAGCGATCGCGCAAGATCTGCATCAGATACCGCTGGTACAGGTATGCCGCAATACGGAAAGCGAACACATTGATGTGGTCAATATCGACGGCTACCGCGCCGGCGAAGAGATCGCCGCGCTGCTGATAGAGCAAGGCCATCGGCGCTTTGGTTACATGAAGGGGCCGGACACGCAAAGCAGCCATTTGCTGCGCATGGAAGGTTACCGCGACAAACTGATGGCCGCCGGCTTTCAGTTGGATCGGGTGCTCACCGCCGGCCATTACGATCGCCAACGCGGTTTCCAGCTGATGAGCGAATACCTGCAGGCAACGCCGGAAAGCGAGCGGGTTGAGGCGCTGTTCTGCGAGAACGACGTGTTGGCGCTGGGGGCGCTCGAAGCGCTCAGGCAAACGGCGCCGTCGTCTGCGATGGCCGTGGTAGGTTTCGACGATATCGACGAGGCCGGCTCAGCCAACTGGGCGCTGACCAGCTACAGCCAACGAATCGACCGGCTGGTCGAAGAGGCCTTGAATCGCCTGATCGACAATCGCGCCACGGCAGACGGCGCTTGGCGGCACGGGGAATTGCGGGTTCGGCGGTCGCATTTGGCTGGGAAACAGGCGTAAGGCTTCCTTGTTATGTGACGATGTCACTATTGAGGCTTGATGAGAGAAGGAATCCTGGGAATAGTCAGGTTTCACGAGTGTCATTCTGGTGTAGATAGACTGCCGAAGTTTGCCAGATTTCACGTAGCGCGATCAAAAAGGAGGGCATTTTGACCCATTTTGCAGAGTGGCTTAGCCACATCCAGGCGCTTGAGGTTGAACTGCACCAGCCAACAACGCGCTGCGATCCGAAGCGTGTCGCGGCATTGCTGCATGAAGACTTTGAAGAGATTGGCCGCTCAGGCCTACGTTATGACAAACGCCAGACCGTTGCGGCGCTGGAGATGGAAACGGATTATCCGCAGATTTTCGCCGAAGGTTTTAAGCTGGCGCAAATCAGTGATAGCGCCGTATTGCTGACGTATAAAAGTTTTCAGCGTGACGCGCAGAGCCACGCCGTGCGTTGCACAGAGCGTTCGTCGATTTGGCTTCTGACAGCCAAGGCGGGTTGGCAGATGCGGTTTCATCAAGGCACGCCGACTGATGATTGAGCCAGATTTAAAAGCCGATCTAATGGAATGACAACAAGCCAGGCAGAAGACAGATGTCAGAGGGATAAAGCTGCAGGTGAGGAGAGAAGATGCTCAGGGATGGCCCGGTGCGTATCCAGTAATTAGATTTAACATAATATACATTATGCGCACCAAGGTAATGATATGTGGATTCTGCCGTCCAGGCCTGATTTATGGGCTTTCTCCTGCGGCCAATCATGCCAGCGCCGGCTGCTCATGCCGTTGAACTAATTCGTTTTTCAACCGGCCATAAGCCGCCGGGTTATGCCGGCGGTCTTCTGCTGCCTGGTGTTTGTGTTGCTCAGCAACACCATGATGCTTGCGCAGAGAATGTCTGAACGCCAACTGTCTGCTCGCCTGTTCTCTTCCTGCAGTAAATGCCTGCGCATGATACATATGATTGATGTTTCCCTTGTAGTAACGCCTGCCGGTAATGCCGTTCTCGCCACGCGGCGTAGATCTCATGTCATGCATCTTGTCATTCATACCATCCAACGCCGCCAGGCTTTCAATCTTCAGCAAGATATCAATCGTTGGTTTGGCACTGCTGTACTGCCGATATGATGAATTGCCGTTAATACGCCAGCCAATATCTCGCGTAGTTTCAGCGCTGCATCTTTATAACGCGGATCATAAGGCTCGACCGTGATGATGCGCTCTGTCATTTTCCGCTCCAATAATGATGACCGGACATGATTTCAATGGCGCATCTCCGCCGATAAGGAGTAAAAATCCCCTGCTTTTTTGATCGCGCTACGTAAAATCTGGCAAAACGTGGCTGCTATACGATACTGCAGATTTCTCCAAAACGCGTCATTTCAACGGGCACTATTTGTACGCTAAATGCGCATTGGTGTCCGTTTTCATCGTTTTCGGCGCCCACCACGGCGTTGGCTATACTGAATGGGGACACATTCCAGGAGCCTCCCCATGTTTGACCATGTGAAATTTGGCGTCAGCGACTTTGCCCTTAGTAAAGCGTTTTTCCTCAATGCACTCGCGCCGCTGGGCGTAAAGATCGTTGCCGAAGGCGAACCCGGCTATGGCGTCGAACTTTGTCACGATCGGGGTAACGTGTCATTGTGCCTGTTTCAAACCGATGAAAAACCGGCGCATCTGCACCTGGCATTTGCCGCAAGCAGCCGTGAACAGGTCGATGCGTTCTACCACGCCGCGCTAAATGCCGGCGGTATAGACAATGGCGCGCCCGGTTTACGGCCCAATTACCATGCCCACTACTATGCGGCATTTGTGATCGGCCCGGATGGCCACAATATCGAAGCGGTGTGCCATAACCCGATGAGCTAGTAATTTTTCCAGCTAAAACAGCATGTTAATCACGAGTTGACGCACGCTATTTAACATAACGCAATTGTGACGTGGTCACTTAAAGTTACCCTGTCACATCAATCCACTCTGCTCCGGTGATGCTGGCCAGGCGTTGTGGCGCAATTCTCACGCCTGAGTTATCGCTGCCACCTGCCGGAAGCACTTCACCGTAGCTGCACAGGCTGCGATCGCAGTAAATTCTTACCGTTGCCGGTGCGGCAAAGGGGCAAACGCCGCCCGGTGGATAGCCGGTCAGCGCCTCCACCTCCTCCGCCGGCAGCATGCGCGCCTTTACCCCGAAGAATTGTTTGTACTTCTTGTTATCGATTCTGGCGGTTCACGCCATCACCAACAGCACTACGCCGTCGTTCACGCGAAACGACAGCGTCTTGGCGATCTGCCCGCTCTCCACGCCAAAGGCTTCCGCCGCCAGCGCCACCGTAGCATCTTTGGAATTTATAACTGGCTGCGTATCCCTTGGCCGCTTTGCATATAATTTCGCTTAAATTTGAATCACTGTTTTGATCTCATTTTCATCAACAGATCGTTGGCCAGAAATAAAAGGTTTTAACATTTCGACATAAACCAGTACAATTCCCTACCCTGTGTTAACCCTTTTTTTAGGTTGATTGTGTCGTTAATTCAGCCCTCTACATCGCGAAATCGGGCCGCCGCCTGGTTAGGGGTGTTTGCCATTCTGATGTTGTTCATTGCGCCGGTGGTCTCGCGATCCCTGGAGCATGTGCGCGCCGGAAGTGCTGGAGCGACCGTCATGGCGGATTGCGGCATGGATATGCCGATGCATCACGGGATGCACTCGCCGCCGCCTGAGCCTGAGAAAGCCTCACAGCCGCTGATGCAGCACGGCGGCGGCCACCACAACATGGCGATGATGATGGACGACAGCGCCTGCGGCTACTGCGTGCTGTTGCTGCACGCGCCGCTGCTGGACGTGAGCCACGGCCCGCTGTTCTGGTCCCAGTCGCTGGCTTCGCGCCCGCCGCCGATCCACTATCTCGTCCCTCTGTTTGCCCACGTTGTTCACACCGAATTACAGCCGCGCGCGCCCCCCATCTCTTTCCTCTGATTTAACAATAAGCCCATTGCCGTTCTCTGTATTGCCGTTGATCGTTTCAACCCGGCGGAATTAATTCGCCCAACGGTTAATCATCGAGACGACATTATTAATCCGGTTATTTCCAGGTTGATGGAATTAACCCCCGTATTTTCCGATGGTGATTTTCGCCAGGCCGCCCCACGCCTGAATAATCCCTCGGCCAAGCACGGAAAAAGTTAGCTTAAGGAAAGATGATGTTTAAACCGACTTATAAAAAGAACGCCGTCACCCGCGCCATTACCACCGCCATGCCGCTGTTTCTGCTGGCCGGCCACGCGGCGCAGGCGCATCAACACCCTGCCGGCGCACAGGTTAATGATGGCGACGTGATTACCGTCACCGCGCCGCTCTACTCCCCGCTGACCATCGTCACCTCGCCGAAAACCCCACGCCAGCCGGTGCCGGCCAGCGACGGTTCGGACTACCTGAAAACCATCCCCGGCTTTTCGCAGATCCGCAACGGCGGCACCAACGGCGACCCGGTGTTCCGCGGCATGTTCGGCTCTCGGTTGAAGATCCTCACCGACGGTTCGGAAATGCTGGGCGCCTGCCCAGCGCGGATGGATGCACCGACCTCTTACATCTCGCCGGAAAGCTTCGATCTGTTGACCATTACCAAGGGGCCGCAGACGGTGCTGTGGGGGCCGGGATCGTCGGCGGGCACGGTGCGCTTCGAGCGTGAACGCCCGCGCTTCGACAAGCCGGGCATCAAGGGCAACGCCAGCGTGCTGACCGGCTCCAACGGCCGCTGGGACGAGAACATCGACGCCAGCCTCGGCGCCGAACAAGGCTACCTGCGGGTGATGGCCAACAAATCCCGTTCCAACGACTATCAGGACGGCACGAATACGCGCGTGCCATCGCGTTGGGACAAGTGGAACGGCGATCTGGCGCTCGGCTGGACGCCGGACGCCGACACGCTGCTGGAAGTAACTATGGGCCGCGGCAACGGCGAAGCGCGCTATGCCGGCCGCAGCATGGACGGTTCGCAGTTCAAACGCGAAAGCTTGGGCATGCGGGTGGAGAAATCCAACATCGGCGACGTGCTGGATAAGCTGGAAGCGCAGGTCTACTACAACTACGCCAACCACGTGATGGACAACGTCACCCTGCGCTCGCCGGGCAGCGGTGGCATGGCTGGGCACGGGGGGCATGGCGGCATGAGCATGGGGATGGGCGGCCACGGCGGGCACATGATGTCCTCCGGCATGACGATGCAGCTCGATCGCCGCACCGTCGGCGGCCGCGTGATGGGCACCTGGCAGTGGCAGGACGTGAAGCTTGAAAGCGGCCTGGACACCCAAACCAACACCCACCGCAGCATGAACCGCGGCAGTTGGGAAAAAGACGCCCAGTTCAACAGCTACGGCGCCTTCAGTGAACTGACCTGGTCCACCAGCGAACAGGATAAACTGATCGGCGGCGCGCGCCTCGACCGCACCCTGGTGGAGAATTTCCGCAGCGGCAGCGCTGGGGAACGTTCGGACACCTTGCCGAGCGGCTTTATGCGCCTGGAGCATACGCTGGCCGACCTGCCGCTGATGCTGTATGCCGGCGTCGGTTATACCGAGCGCTTCCCGGATTACTGGGAGTTGTTCTCGCCGAAGCTTGGCCCGAACGGCAGCAAGGATCCGTTCTCCAGCGTCAAGAGCGAGAAAACCACGCAGCTCGACATCGGCGCGCAGTACAACGGCAAACGCTTCAACGGCTGGGTCTCCGCTTATGTAGGCCGCGTCGATGATTTCATCCTGTTCAAATACGATCCGCACAACGCGCGCCTCAGCCAGGCCGATAACGTCAACGCCAACATCATGGGCGGCGAAATGGGCATGGGTTATCAGCTGAGCGAGCACTGGAAAACCGACGCCAGCCTGGCCTACTCCTGGGGCAAAAACACCAGCGACGGCCGCCCGCTGCCGCAGATCCCGCCGCTGGAGGCGCGCCTGGGGCTCACCTATGAGTACGGTGACTGGAGCGGCACCGGCCTGTGGCGTCTGGTCAGCAGCCAACACCGCGTGGCGATCAACGAAGGCAACGTGGTGGGCAAAGACTTTGCCGAAAGCGCCGGCTTCGGCGTGCTTTCCGCCAACGCCGCCTACAAGGTGAATAAAAACGTCAAGCTGAGCGCCGGTCTGGATAACATCCTGAACAAGACCTACAGCGAGCACCTTAACCTGGCGGGCAACAGCGCCTTCGGGTACTCGGCCAACAGCGCGGTGAATGAACCGGGCCGCACCCTGTGGGCCAAGGTTAACGTCACCTTCTAAGCGGTTCACCGGGCGATGGGCCACCGTCGCCCGGTCAGGCGATATGCGATCCGGTTCTTAGGATATGAGTTTTAAGTTTTTCCCATTCGGTTAGGCGGCGATTACTATCATCTTCAGGTTAATCATTGCCCCGGAGGGAATATGCAAAAGATCACTCGTTTTCTGGCCCTGCTCGGCGAGCTGATGATCGAAAAAGCCGAAGACGCCGCGCCGCAGGCTGCTCAGCCTGACGATCGCGACGACGCGCTGCCACCGCGTCTCGAACGTGGGGTTCCGCTGGCCGACCGCTTCCTGTTCATGTAATTCCCCCACTCTGTTTTCATCCTGCACGCTCGTTCACACAGCACGCACGATAGATGCTGACAATCACCGCCGGCAAGTAGCCGGACGCGCACGCCCTGGCGCATCCGGGGCGTGCCGTTAATTCAGGGCGGCGAGAAATGCCTGGTAGCCCTGTGCGCTGCGATCCAATTCGTGGGATTGCAGCGGTTCCACCGTGCCGTCCGAAGCGGCCTCCCTGCCGTAAAAGGCGAAGAACGAGGCATAGTCGGCCCGCACGTAACCGGCGGTGACTTCAAACGGCCGGAAGATTTCCTCCAGCGAGTAGCGATAGCGCCCGTCGCGCGCATAATCCTCTGCGCGCACCCCAGCCGTGACCGCCAACGCCAGCTTCTTGTTTTGCATCTTGTAGCCGCTGCGAGAACCGTAGGCCCAGCCGTAGGTCAGCACATCGTCCAGCCATTTTTTCAGCAGCGGCGGGCTGCTGAACCAGAAAATCGGGAATTGCAGCACGATGTTGTCATGGGCTTCGATCAGCCGCTGCTCTTGGGCGACGTCGATCTGCCAGTCCGGGTAGGCCTGATGCAGTTCGTGCACGGTATATCGCTCCGGATAGCGCCGCAGTTCCTCCAGCCAGCGTTTATTGACCACCGAGTTCGCCATATCGGGATGGGTCACCACCACCAGGGTTTTCATATCGATTTCTCCAGTCAAGTGTCTACCGGCGCATCATAGGTTATGCTGGAACAATGTAAAATACGCATACTCACGACACATACTTACCCTGGAGAAAGCACTCAATGACCGCCGAATCCCACTGCAGCCCAACGGGCATCAGCCTTCAAGACACCGGCTATGGCTATACGCTGTCGGTGATTAACGGCAAATATAAAATGATTATTCTCTACTGGCTGGCGTTGTATAAGCCGGTATTGCGGTTCAACGAGCTGCAGCGCTGCATCGGCACCATTTCCTACAAAACGCTGAGTTCGACGCTGAAAGAGCTGGAAAAAGATCGGTTGGTGGTGAGAAAGGAGTATCCGCAGATCCCGCCCAAGGTGGAGTACAGCCTGTCCGAACGCGGACGTTCGCTGATCCCGGTGATCGACATGATGTGCGACTGGGGGGAGCGGCACCGGCCGGAACAGCCGGTGCCGTGAGGGGTTAGTTGTCCGCTGCCGCCGAGGTTGCCGGCGCGGGTTCATCGTGCTCGACCAACGCGTCCGCCGGCCGGCACTGGCGCAGCGTGCGCACGCTGAAGGCCACCAGCACGCCGAGCACAGCGGCGAATGCGCCAAACGACAGCACGCTCATCAACGGGGTAAACACCCTGCCCAGTACGCCGAGCCCCAGCGCGCCGATCGAATCGCCGGTTACGTCCTGCGCGGTGCCGAGGCTGTTCACCCGCCCCAGCAGATGATCCGGCGTATTGCTCTGGATCAGCATGAACTGCAGGAGTGAAGCGATGGCGTTGGCGTAGCCGTAGCACACCAGCGCCAGCAGCGCCGGCGCCAGGTGGCTGAACAGCCCCAGCGAAGCGATAGCGGTAAACGCGACGATGGCGGCGACCAGGATCAGCACGCCGGGCCGAGAGAAACGCCCCACCCAGCCGCTGGTCAGCGCGCCCAGCATCGCGCCGAGCGGCACTGCGGAATACATCAGGCCAATTGAGGACGCGCCGACGTGGTAAGCGTCCTGCGCCAGCGCCGGGAACAGCACCCGGACGGCGCCGACGATGCTCATCAGCATCCCCAGCAGCACCACCGACCCCACCACCTTATTGCGCCAGACAAACTGGAAGCCGCTGGCGAGCGCGCGCAGCGGGTGTTCCGGCTCCTGCTGCTGCGGTAACAGCGTCGGCAGGCGTACCAGTGGGACAAGGGTGCCCAGCGTCCCGGCGGCGGCCACGGCGAACGCCAGCCCCACGCCGCCGAACACGATGATGATCCCGCCCAGCGCCGGCGCCAGGATCGCGCCGATGCGCACCGTCACCATGCTCAAGGCCCCCGCCGCCGCCAGGTTTTCGCGCCCGACCAGCAGCGGGATCACCGCCATCAGCGCCGTCATGCCCAGCGCCCCGAAGAAGCCGTCCCAGGCCGCCAGCAGGTAGAGCGCCCACAGCGAAGGCGCCGGGGCGAAGGCGTTCAGACTCAGGGCGACAAAGCCCAGCCCGCAGGTGCCGCGCGCAAACAGGATCAGCTTACGGCGATCGTAGCGATCGGCGAGCACGCCGCCCAGCATCAGGCCGATAAACATGCCCACCCCGTCCAGCGCCACCGCCACGCCCACCTGCAACGTGGAGCCGGTCATCGCCTGGATCTGAATCGGCACCCCCACCGCCAACATGCCGAGGGAAAACACCGACAGCATGCGGGCGCAGAAAATCGCGCGGAAATGCGCATTGCTTCTCAGCAAACTGAAATCAAGAAAAAAAGAAGGTCTGGCCATAGTGTCCTGCATATCATGTTTTAGTACGGGCCGGGACGCACGCCCCCCGGCCCGGTTGCGTTATACCAACCCGTATTGCCGCGTCAGCAACGAATGCAACAGCGGCCCGAGCGTCTCCAGCGAAGCCGGCGACAGAATGTCCGCGTGTTCGCAGCGCTGGTGATGGCAGATCAGCCCATCCAGATACGGTGCCCACACGGCGTCGATATCCATCTCCGGCGGCAGCGTCTGGTCGGCGACAAACAGCGTCGCCGTGCCGTGGAAACGCCGGCTGCGCGCCTGGGACAGAATGCGCACCGCGTCGCGGTAGTTGGCGACGATGCTGTCGAACATTGCCGCCTTCTCCGCCATCAGCTCCGGATCGCCATGATCTTCCGCCATAAACTCGGCCTGCTCCTGCGCCACCTCTTTCTGCGCGTCCTCCTCGCTGGGGCCGGTCCAATCCTGGCCTTCCGGCGGATAGGTATCCAGCATGCCGAGGAACGCCACCTCTTCGCCCTGCTGCTGCAGGCGCGCGGCCATCGAGTGCGCCAGCGTGCCGCCGAGCGAATAGCCCAGCAGGTAGTAAGGCCCCTGCGGCTGCAGGCGGCGCAGATTGGCGAGATGACGATCGACCATCTGCTCGATATCCTCGCAGGTGGCGATGGCGCCGTCCGGTCTTGGCGACTGCAGGCCGATGATGGGGTAGCTGCCCGGCAGATAACGGCTCAGCCCCGAGTACTGCCAGGCGAAACCGGAAGCCGGATGCAGGCAGAACAGCGCCGGGCCTTGGCCGGCCCGCAGCTGCAGGCATTCGCCGACGCCGCGGCTCTCGGCCGAGTTGGCCGCCTGCGCGTCATCGAGCAGGTGCGCCATCTTCTCCAGGCTGCGGGCGAACATGATCTGCCCGACGCTCAATGGCCGAGGCACGCGGCGACGCAGCTCCGCCGCCAGACGCATCGCCAGCAGCGAATGGCCGCCCAGCGCGAAGAAGTCGTCGTCGGCATACACCGTCTCGCGCCCCAACAGTTCCCCGAACAGCGCCGCCAGCAGACGTTCGCTGTCGCTCTGTGGCATGCGGCCACTTTGGTGGCTCAACTGCGGCCGTGGCAACGCCTTGCGATCCAGCTTGCCGCTGGCGCTGAGTGGGAAGCTGTCGGTCATGACATAGCTGACCGGCATCATGTGCGCCGGCAAACGCTGCTCCAGCGCCTGATGCAGCACGGCGGTATCCAACGTCACGCCCGGTTGGGCGATCAGCCAGGCGACCAGTTGGCGCATATCGGCGCCGCCAAGCCCCGTCGCGCCCTCGCCCAGCTCGATGGCGTGCACCGCCGCTTGCGCTACCCCCGGCTGCGCCAGCAGCGCCTGCTCGATTTCCCCCAGCTCGATGCGCTGGCCGCGGATCTTCAGCTGATCGTCGCTGCGCCCTAAATACTCGACGCTGCCGTCTTCCAGCCAGCGGGCGATATCGCCGGTGCGATACATGCGTGCGCCGTTGCCGGCGGGATCGGCGACAAACCGCTGCGCCGTCAGCCCCGGCCGATGCAGATAGCCATCGGCCAGCTGAATGCCGCGCAGGTAAAGATCGCCGGCGCAGCCGACGGGCACCGGCCGCAGCATCGCGTCGAGAATGCTCAACTGGGTGTTCCAGACCGGTTTGCCGATCGGCACGCCGGCGCCGCTCACCGCCGCCAATGCCGCGCCGGACGCCGGTTGGTAGGTGACATCGACCGCCGCCTCCGTCGGGCCATACAGGTTGTGCAGCGGCGCGGTAACCAACGCCTGATAGCGGGAAGCCAGTTCACACGACAGCGCCTCACCGCTGCAGAACACGCGTTTCAGGCTGGCGGCGGCGCGCTGTGGCGCCCGCTCGTTCAGCGCCTCCACCCAGATAGCCAACATGGACGGAACGAAATGCAGCGTGGTCACGCCATAGTCGTCGATCAACGTCGTCAGCGCCTGCGGATCGCGGTGCGCCTCCGGCGGCGCCATCACCAGGCGCGCGCCGACCATCAGCGGCCAGAAGAATTCCCAGACGGAAACGTCGAAGCTGCACGGCGTTTTCTGCAATACCACGTCCTGCGCATCGAGCGCATACTCGTGCTGCATCCAGAACAGGCGGTTGACGATCGCCCGGTGGTTCACCACCACGCCTTTCGGCCGCCCGGTAGAGCCGGAGGTATACAGCACGTAGGCGGGATAATCGCCGTTCCCCGCCGGCAGGCGCGCAGGCGGTTCACGCCCGCTGTCGTCCAGCGCATCGAACAGCAGCGTCGGCGCCAGCGCGGCAAAGCGGGCATCCAACGCGCTCTCGGTGATAATCACCCGCGGCTTGGCATCCTCCACCATGTAGGCCAGCCGCTCGTCCGGGTAGCCGGTGTCCAGCGGCAGCCAGGCGGCGCCGGTCTGCACAATCGCCGTCAGCGCCAGGCTGAGGCGCACGGAGCGCGGCAACGCCACCGCCACGATATCCCCCGGCTGAATGCCGGCCGCCGTCAGCCGCTCGGCCAGCAGCGCGGCCTGGCGCTGCATGTCACGGTAGCTGAGGCTGTGCCCGGCATCCTGCAGCGCGATGCGATCCGGCGTGCGCCGCGCTTGATCGGCGATCGCCTGATGCAAGGTGGTGTCCGCCACCGCCTGCCCGGTGCGGTTGACCGCCGCGATCAGCGCCTGCTCCTGCGGCGTTTGCAACTGCCAGCGCGGCAGCGGCAAATCCGGCTGGGCGATCCACTGCTGCAACAGCGCCATCAGCCGCGCGGCGAAGCGCTCAGGCTGCGGCACCGAGGCGCGGTACTCCATCAGCAGGCGCAGACGCTCGCCCGGCAGCACCAGCAGCGTCAGCGGATAGTGGGTATAGCCTTTGTTGCGGATGGCGTCGCAGCGCAGCGACCCTGCGCCGCCCAGCAGAGCGTCGTTGTCCGGGTAGTTCTCCACCACCAACAGCGTATCGAACAGCGTGCCCGCCCCGGCCAGGTGCTGAATTTCCCCCAACCCCAAATCGTCGTGCTCCAGCAGTTCAATCTGCCGGTGCTGCAGCTCGGTCAGCTGTTCCGTCAGCGAACGATCGTGCTGCAGACGCACCCGCACCGGCAGCGTGTTGCTGAACAGGCCAACGTGTTCCTCGACCCCTTCTATCTGGCCAAAGCGGCCGGAAACCGGCGAGCCGAACACCACGTCCTGCTGGCCGCAACAGCTGGCCAACTGCAATGCCCAAATGCCCTGCATCACGGTATTGAGCGTCAACCCGCGTTCGCGACACAGGGTCAGCAAGCGCCTTTCCTCGGCCGGCGGCAGCGTCATCTCCAGCTCGTGCACGCGATCGTCCTGCGCTTCACCGAACAGCAACGTCGGCCGCACGTCCTGCAGCGTCTGGCGCCAGAGGCGGCGCGAAGCTTCGGCATCCCGCGCGGTCAGGCGGCGCACGATATCGGCATAGTTCGAACGCAGCGGCGGCAACGCCTGCTCGCCTTCACGCAGAGCCAGCATCAGATCGTTGAGCACCACCGGCGTCGACCAGCCGTCGACGATCAGGTGATGCGCGTTAAGGAACAGCGTGTAGCGTTCGCTATCCCCGTGTTTGACCAGCAATGCATGCAGCATCGCGCCCGGCTGGTTGAACAGATCGCGCTGCAGTTCCTGCTGCTCCAGCCGGTGCAGTGCCTGCGCCTCTTGTTCTTCGGCCAGCGACGGCAGCGCGTGGCTGTCCAGCGGCCAATGGCTTTCCTGCGGGATCAGCTGCAGCGGCTCGCCCTCGCGGTTGAATCGGGCGGCCAGCTGCGGATGGCGGCGGATCACCGCATTCAGCGCCTGCTGAAGTTGATGCGCGTCCAGTTCGCCGCAGAGGCTCAGGCGCGTCAGCGAGTTGTAGCTGCCGCCCTGCTGCGCTGTCTGCGCATGGAACAGCAGGCCGTGTTGCAGCGGCAACAGCGGCAGCGCCGCGGCTAACGGCCCGCACTCCCGCTCCCAGGCGCGCACCGCTTCATCATCGACGCCCGGCTGGGCGATTTCGGCCGCCACCAACGTCGCCGCCGCGCGTTCGGGATGCCGTTCGGCAAACTCGCACAGTGAACGCACGGCGTGCTCGATGCCGCCGTGCAGCTGCGCAATGTCGCTCTCGCTGAACATTGCCTCCAGCCAGCTCCAGTTAATCGCCAGGCAGGCGCCGTCGCGCCGCTCCTCGACAAAGATATTCACCTCCAGCCCGTAAGACAGCGCCTGCTGCGCATCCTGCGCCACGGCGAAGGCGTCGCGGAAGCGGGTCTGGCTGCGCTGCGGCGTCCAGTGCGCCTCATCCTGGCTGAAACGCCCAAGGTAGTTGAATAAAATCTCCGGGGCGTTGCGCTGCGCCAGCGCCGCCAGATCGTCACGCTGCGGATGCAGATAACGCAGCTGGCCATAGCCGACGCCGCGATCGGCCACCGCGCGCGTCGCCCGTTTCACCGCGCGCACCGCCTCATTATGCTCGGCGTCATGCAGTTCGATGCGCAGCGGGTACTCCGCCGTCAGCCAGCCGACGGTGCGGGCCAGATCGAGGCCGTCGTCCAGTTCGGCGCGGCCGTGCGACTCCAGAGAGAAACGCAGCGAAGCGGCCTGGAAACGGCGGCGGCAGGCCTGAGCCAGCGCGCACAGCATGATCTCTTCAACCTGGGCGCGATACCCCTGCGGCAATGTGCCGAGCAGCGCGGCGGTCAGCCGGCTGTCGAGCAGCGTGCGCCGTTCGCTCATCGAGGCGATGCGATCGGTCTGCGGTTCCAGCGCGCGCCGCCCCAAACGCGGCACGCCGTCCGCCAGCATCTGCCGCCAGAACGGCAGCTCGGCTTCGCGGCGTTCGACGTCGGCCCGTAAACGCGCGGACCATTCATAGAGCGAGGTTTCCTCCGGCGGCAGCGTGATCGGCTGCCCCTGCATGGCGCTGTCGGCCACTTGCCGCAGCTCGTCGAGCAGAATGCGCCAGGAAACGCCGTCAACCACCAGGTGGTGGATCGCCAGCACCAGCCCCAGGCTCTGCCCGTCACGCTGCAACAGGATCGCCTGCATCATGGCGCCGGCCGCCGGATCGAGCTGCTCGAGTGCGGCATCAAACGCCTGTTCCGCCGCTAGCTCCAGTTCGCCGGATACGGCCTGAACCTGCATGAACTCAGCGGTAGTGGCTTCCTCGACCACCAACTGGCCGTCGCGGATCCTGGCGCTCAGCGCCGGGTGCGCCGCGCGCAGCTGTGCCAACGCATAACGCAGCTGTTCCGGTTGCAGTTCGGCGGGCACGCGCAGGAAAACGCCGTGCGCGAAGCGGCGATGCATATCGCCCGTCTCGGCGAACCAGTGCAGGATCGGCAGCCCGTCGATCGGGCCTTGCCGCACGCTGCGTGCGGTCTGAGAGCCAACGGCCAGCGGCTGCATCGCCTGCGCCATGCGCGCGGGGGTGTGCAGCGCGAAGATCTCGCGCGGCCGCAGCAGATAGCCTTTGCGCCGCAGGGCGGTGCCCAGCCCCATCGCCGAGATGCTGTCGCCGCCGAGCGCGAAGAAATCGTCGTCTGCGCCGACGCGCTCCATTCCCAACAGTTGGGCCATCGCGCGGCAAATCAGCCTCTCCTGCTCGGTGGCCGGTTCGCGAATGCTTTGCGCCAGCGTTTCCTGCGGTTTGGGCAGCGCCTGGCGGTCAATCTTGCCGTTGACGTTCAGCGGCAGCTCCGGCATTACCACCAGGATCGCCGGCACCATATAATCCGGCAGACGCTGCGCCAGCTGCCCCAGCAGCTCGTTTTGCAGCGCCGGCGAGGCGCGACGCGCGTCATCCTGCACCGAGCAGTAGCCAATCAGGCGATAGGTGGCGCCGATCGGTTCGGCGATCACCACCGCCCGCCCCACGTCCGGCAAGGCGGCCAAGGCGCTTTCCACCTCACCCAGCTCGACGCGGAAGCCGCGCACCTTGATTTGGTGATCGGTCCGGCCAATGAATACCAGCTGGCCCTCCGCGCTCCAGCGCATCAGGTCGCCGCTGCGGTACATCACCTCGCCTTCGGCGAACGGGTTGGCGACAAAGCGCGCCGCCGTCAGATCCGGGCGGCGCAGGTAACCGCGCGCGATACCCTTGCCGGAAATGTACAGCTCGCCCGCCGCGCCGATCGGCACCGGCTGCAGGCGGCTGTCGAGCAGCCAGACTGAGGTATTGGCGAGGGGACGGCCGATCACCGGCTGGTCTGCGGCCGTGACCGGCGCGCCGAGGGTATCGACGGTGTATTCGGACGGGCCGTAATAGTTGTGGATCTCCACCTCCGGATGCTGCTGCATCAGGTTCCACAGCGTCGGCGTCGCCGCCTCGCCGCCGATCATCACGAACGACGGCAGCGGGAACTGCCCTTTCAGCAGGCCGCAGTCCACCAGTTGCGAGAAGAACGACGGCGTGATGTCCAGCAGATCGATCGGCGTCTGCTGGGTCTGTTCCAACAGCGCCCAGGGGTCGCGGCGTAGCTCCTCATCGAAGATAACCAGTTCGCTTCCCATCATCATGCAGAACAGCGGTTCCCAGGAGGAATCGAAAGAGAACGAGGCGGTATGGCCGGCGCGTAAGCGGCGCGCATGGCGGGCCTCGAATTTTTCGATCGCCGGGCCGAACAGAGAAGCCTGGTGCGACAGGAACAGGTTCAGCAGCCCGCGGTGCGTGGACATCACGCCCTTGGGTTTGCCGGTCGAACCGGAGGTGTAAATCATGTAGGCGAGATGCGCCTCGTTCAGCGGCACACGCCGTTCGTCGTCCGTTATCGGCGTGGCCGCGGCGGCCGCGCAGCGCGCCAGGCTCGGGGCGTCGTCCAGGCACAATACCTGCGGCAGATCCGGCATGTTGGCCCGCGTGTCACTGTGGGTCAGCAACATCACCGGCCGCGCGTCGTCGCACATCAGCGCCAGGCGCTCACGCGGATAGTCCAGATCGAGCGGCATATAGGCCGCGCCGCTGGCCAGCACGCCGAACAGCGCGACCAGCGTGTCCACCGAGCGCGGAATGCCGATGGCGACCACGTCTTCGGCGCCGATGCCGCTTTCGATCAGCACTCGCCCCAGCTGCATCACCCGTTCGGAGAGCTGCCGGTAGCTGAGGCGCACGTCGCCGCAGGACACCGCCAACGCCTCGGGCTGACGCTCAACCTGGCGCTGGAACGCATTCATGATCGAAACCATGCCCGCCGGCGGCGTCAGCTCAGCGCCGCGCCCCCAGGCCGCGAGTTGTCTGAGTTCCCCCTCGCCGATCAACGCCAGTTGACCGTTCGGCTGGTGCGGCTGCCGCGCCAACTGCTGCAGCCAATGGCCGATGCGCTCGGCGTGGTGCTGCAAGGTGCGCGGCGAGTATTTGGCCGGGTTGGCGACCAAAGACAGCGTCAATACGCCGCTTCGAAAACCGATCTCGAACTCCAGGTCGTCGACCGGCCCCATCGCCAGCGTATGGGTGGTGGCCGCCTGACCGTCGAACGACAAGGCGCTGTGGTAGACCTTGACGTTGACCACCGGCCCGTACAGTTCCTGATGGCCGCCGACCAGGCCGAGATCGCGCTTGATCTGCTCCGCCTCATAGCGTTGATGGCGGCGCGCCTGCTTGATCTGCGCCACGGTGGCCAGGCAGACATCCGCCAGCGACATCTCCGGCGTCACGTTCAGCAGCAGCGGCAGCACGTTGACCACCGGGCCGACCGCCGCCAGCGCCTGCGATCCCATCCGGCGCATGAAAGGAAAACCGACTGAGAAGCGGGTTTCGCCGCTCATGCGCGCCAGGTACAGCGCCAGCGCCGCCGTGACGATATCGGCCGGCTGCAGCGACTGCAGCGCGCCATCGCGCAGCGCTTCGTCAAACAGCGATTCCGGCAGCACCAGCGCCTGTTTGAGCGGCCGGGCGCCTGCTTCAACCTCCCGACTCTCCGTCGATAATGACAGCGGCGCCGGTAAATCGCGCAGATGCTGGCGCCAGAATTCGGCCGCCCGCTCACGTGCGGGCGAGGTTTGCCATTGCTGAAACTCTTCCACCACCTTGCCGAACGGGGTAAACGGCGAGGCCGCCGGCGCCAGCCCGTGGCGCAGCGCGCGATAAATATCGGCGATCCGACGGGTGATGGCTTCGAAGCTGAAGCCGTCCAGGGTCAAATGATGAAAGCGCTGATACCAGAACCAGCGATCGGCGCTGACGCGGATCACCGTATGGCGATAGAGCGGCCGCTCGCCGTCCGCCGGCAGATCCTGCGCCAGATCGTCGTTCATCAGCGCCAGCGCCGCCTGTTCGGCGTCCGGCCGCGCGCTAAAATCGAACCACTCCGGCGCCTGCACGCGCGCAGGATCGGCGTTCAGCGGCAAACGCTGCACCGGCTGGCCGTCCTGCGCCTCAAAGAACTGCGCCTGAACCGTATCCGCTTCGGCCAGCCCCTGACGGATCGCGCGCTCCAGCGCCGAGCGGTCGATAGCGCCGTGCAGTTCGGTGTAGTGCGCCACCGCGAAGCCGTTGCGCCGCAGCGCGATTTGGTCGGCGATCCAGATCCCCGGTTGCGCCGCAACCAGCGGATAATCCCGATACTCGACCTGAGTATCCGGCAAAGAAAGCGTTTCTGACATGGTGTCTGTCCTTTTCCTCAAACGGAATGTATCGATGTGGCTGTCTGGCGCTTAACGCGCCGCATCCGCCGCTTTCAAGGCCGCCGGCCGCATGTCCTGCCAGTGCGTTTCGATGTAGTCGATGCATTCGCCGCGCGACGCCGGCCCCATCAGCACGCGCCACCCTTGCGGCGCGTCGGCAAACTGCGGCCACAGCGAATACTGCTGCTGCGCGTTGACCAAAACGGTGAAACGGAGGCTTTCGTCATCGAACGGGTTTTGTTGTTCCTGAGTCATTTTCATTACCTGTCTGTCAAAATGTGTGGGTTATTCCATCCCGGAAAGCAGCTGGCGTACGCCGTCCACCAGGCCGCCGCGCCAGCAGAGCGCGTCATGTCCGCCGGAAAACACGCGGTAGTCGGCGCGGTGCCCCGCCGCCGTCAGCGCCTCGTGCATCTGGCGATTGACGAATTCGATATCCGCCTCCCGATCGCCGGCCTGTTGGATCACGTTGAGCGCTGGCGCCGCCGCGTCGCGTTGCCGAACCTGGCGTATCAGCCAGCCTTCCTCCAGTTCGTGGCGTTTTTCGAATTGGGTAACGAATTGCACCGTAGGCCACCAGAAGGAGCCGGACTGGCTCAGCACGTGGCCGAAGCGCGCCGGCCAATGCAGGCCGGCATATAACGCCGCCAGCCCGCCGTAGCTCTGGCCGGCGACGACGGTGCGCGCCCCTTCCTCGCTGAACGCTTCGCGCTTCTGCGCCTGCGGCAACAGCTCATCGATGATTGCCTGCCAGAAGGCGGCGTTGCAGGGCAGCTCGTTTTCCCGGTGTTCGCCGTCGATCGCATCGATCAGCAGCCAGCATGCGGGCGGCAGCCGCCCTGTTGCGGTTTCGTTCTCGATCACCGGCAGCAGCGCGTGCCTTTCGATCCAGTTTTGGCCGTCGAGCAATAACACCAGCGGGCGATTCGCTTTCACCGCCGCGTCGCCGCTGGCATACAGCCAGACGCGCCGCTGCGTGCCGAGCCGTTCGCTGTGCCACTGAAAACGCTGTAGCCGCGCCTCGTCCAGCGGCCGATCGGCGGCCTGCCAGGCGCTTTGGTCGTCGGCATCCGGCCCCTGGGCCAGGGAAACCGGGCGCGGACGATGCGAAGGCCCCAGCGAGAGGCGATTCAACGGATCGGCGATCGCCAGTGGAAACAGCGAAATCCACCAGGCGCGCTGCTGGCGATCGCGCAGCGTTTCGTCGTCGCTGAAGACGGGAGGAAGATCCCGGTCTGTGACGGGGATCAGGCTGTAGCTGCCGCGCCAGCGGCGATCGATAACGGCCGCGCCGTACCAAACGTCGGTGCCGGGCAGCCTGGTCAGGCTGCTGGGGGACGTGCTGTGGTGATCGGTTATGCCGTTGATATCGGCATAAACGCGGCGAATCGACGAGCGCCGCTCATCGCCGGCAGGATCGCGCCATAGCCAGGTCATTTTGACGTGGCGGTCATCGTGCGGCTCGACGATGGGCGTGCCGTGAGAGGCCACCTTCTGCCACCACTCGGGCTGCCCCGCCGCCTCTTCACGCAGCCACTGCGCCGCCAATCCCTCATGACCGTTGTCTGGCCTCTTTTCCGGCAAAAACTCCATAGCGCCCCTTACATAACATGAGTGATTTTTACAAAACCTGACAATCGTATTGATACTCATTATCGTTTTCAATACTATTTGTCGGATTTTTACCGTCGTGCGCACACGGCGTTTCCGTATCGACGGGTAAAGACCGCTCGCCGATATTTCGGGGTTTATCAGGGTTGCATGACACACAACGCAGGTATGCAGGAGAGAGAATGAAGATTAAAAACAAAGGGATAGACAATTCGAATGCGGAAGCGACGGCCGCCAAGCGGTTGTTGCTGGGCTCGGCGCTGGCCTTACTGCCCTTCGCGCCACACGCGTCCGCCGCGGCGGACGAGACGATTTTGGTGACCGCCGACGCGCAAAACAGCGTGACCGCGCCGGTCAAAGGGATCGTCGCCAAAGAGAGCGCCGCCGGCACCAAGACCGCCGCCGCTCTGCGCAAAACGCCGCAGTCCATCTCGGTGGTCACGCGCGAGCAAATGAACGACCAGGAACCGGCGTCGGTCGCCGACGCGCTGAATTACACCAGCGGAGTGATCACCACCTACCGCGGTAACTCCAACCGCAATGACGAAGTGATCAGCCGCGGCTTCCGCTATGCGCCCAAGCTGCTCGACGGCCTGCACTTTGGCCTCTCGAGCCAAAACGGCGGCGCCGGGCAGATCGATCCCTGGCTGCTGGAGCGCGTGGAGATGGTGCACGGCCCGGCCGGCGTGCTGTACGGCCAGGTCAGCCCCGGCGGCGTGGTGGTGATGACCAGCAAGCGCCCTACCGCCCAGAGCATTCACGAAGTCAAATTCAGCACCGGCAACCGCCATCTGGCGGAAACGGCGTTCGATTTCGGCGGCAAACTCAACGACGACAACACCCTGTTTTATCGCCTGAACGGTATCGCCAGAACCGAGCATGAGTTCGTCAAAGACAGCAAGCAGCAACGGGTGGCCATCGCGCCGGCCTTCACCTGGCTGCCGAACGAAGACACCAGCTTTACGTTGCTGACCAGCTACCAGAACGATCCGAAAGCCGGGTCGCGCAACTTCCTGCCGCGCGCCGGCACGCTGTTCTCGACCAGCGCGGGCTATGTGCCCTATGACTTCAACATCAGCGAACCCAGCTTCAACAGATCGCGGCGCGAGCAGGCGTCGATCGGCTACAGCCTCGAGCATAACTTCAGCGATGCGCTGTCGTTTACCCAGAACCTGCGCTTCACCCACCGCGATGAAGACTATAAATATCTGGTTTATAACGTAAACTCGAAGGTCAACGACCACACCGTCACCCGCATGGCGCAGCATGAAACGCAGATGACCAACGAGTTTGGCGTGGATAACCAGCTGAAGGGGCTGTTCGACACCGGCGAGGTGAAGCACACGGTGCTGGGCGGGTTGGATTACCGCTACAGCCATATCGATTCGAAGATGTATCGCGATCGCGGCAACGACTACCCGATCGACTGGGCAAACCCGGTTCGCCCCAGCATCGATGGCAGCACGCTGGCGCTGGCTTCCAGCGACTTGAAGACGCTGAATCAGGTCGGGGTGTATCTGCAGGACCAGCTGGAGTGGAATAACTGGAACCTGCTGCTGTCCGGCCGTCAGGACTGGTCGCAGGTCAACACCCGCGATCGCACCAGCGGCGGTAAGGAGCAGACCTACAATGACGCCCAGTTCACCGGCCGTGCGGGCCTGCTTTACGCCTTCGACAACGGCATTTCGCCGTATGTCAGCTACAGCACTTCGTTCGATCCTAACCTGTATCCGAGCGCGCCGGGCGCCGATCCGCTCAAGCCGACCACCGGCAAACAAACCGAGGTGGGCGTGAAGTACCAGATCCCGGGCGGCAACACCCTGCTGACCCTCTCCTGGTTCGACATTACCCAGCGTAATGTGGCGTCTTACAACCGTCTCACCTCCGCCTACGAGCAGATCGGCGAGGTGAAATCCAAAGGGATTGAGGCGGAAGTACATGCCCAGCCGACGCCGGAGATCAAGCTGACCGCCGCCTATACCTACACCGACGTGGTGACCAAAGACTCCAACTCGGCGGACGAAATCGGCCACAGCCCGGCGGGCATCCCGCGTCACGCGGCTTCCGCCTGGGGCAGCTACAGCTTCCTGAGCGGCGCGCTGAACGGCCTGACCGTCGGCAGCGGCGTGCGTTACATCGGCGATGCGCCGGCCGACGCCATCGGCCAGTACGATGTGCCGCACTACACGCTGTACGACGCCATGGTGAAATATGACCTTGGCCAGGCCTCGTCGGCGCTGCGCGGTGCGGCTCTCCAGCTCAACGTGCAGAACCTGACGGACAAGAAATACGTTTCATCCTGCAGCGGCGAGTACGCCTGTTTCTATGGCAGCGGCCGCAGCATCATCGCTTCAGTCAACTACCGCTGGTAACCAAAATGGGCGGCCAGCGCCGCCCATTTTCCACCTTTCCCGCCGCCTTTACTCCTGCTTCAATTCTCGCAAGTGCTTGTACACCGTGGCGCGCCCCATCGACAGCACGTTGGCGATGTAGTCCGCGGCGCTTTTGGCCTTGAACGCCCCCTGATGATAGAGATCGCTGACCAGCCGCCGTTTCTGTTCGCGGCTCAGCGCGCCGAGCGCGGCGTTTTCGCGCCGCAGCCAGTCGTGCAGGAAGGTGTTGATCTTCTCCTGCCAGTCGTCTTTGAACAGCTGTTGGGGCTGTGGCTGCAGCCGCGTGACCGACAGGAACATGTCCAGCGCGTTGCGGGCGTCCTCGAACATCGCGGTGCTCAGGTTGATGCACAGCAGATAGCTGGGCTTGCCCTGCTCGTCGCGCGCGGCGATGCTCACCGAACGCATCTTTTTGCCGTCCCAGTTCAGCTTCTCATAGGGGCCGGTCACGCCGGCGCCGCCATCGAGCTCGAAGTCCTCCAGCCCGGCGTCATCGCCCGGTTTGCGCTTCGACAGGTTGTTGGCAAGATAGGCAATCTTGTTGGTGGCCAGATCGTGGATCACCACTTCCGCATTCGGGAAAAACAGCGCCGCGATGCCGTCGGCGACCGAGCGCAAAAGTTCGAGTTGAGAAGAAGAGTTCGGCACGCTGGGGGGGTCTCCGTATAGCCCGGTTTGGTTTGCGGTTCAGCCGCTTAGCATACCGCAGTTGCCGCCGCTTGCCGAGTGGATGGCGTTGGCGGCTCCTTCACCGACGGCTGCGCCGCAAGCGCCTTTATTGCCCTTGCCGGGGATCGGTCACCCGTTCGTTTCAGGTGAACACGCTTTTCAGCCCGCTCTTCTGCCGCAACACATTAAAACAGCCTCGAATCATGCTCCTCTTGGCCAGGTAAAACACGGCGGCAGACGGCGTTTTAACAGGATTTTAACGCTGCCGAGGGGAAACGCCATTGTCAACATGGCTGTTAAATAAAATGAAACTTTTTGATCACATTCAAGCTTCTGAAAAATAGATAAAAAGGGTTTTTATGCGCTTTACATGCATAAATTATGCATGTGCTCGCTCACTGCCGACAAAAAGTAATTAACTATTCATTTACCGCCCTGCAGGCGGCGAAAAACCGCCCGCTGGCCCGATGAGCGGGGGGCTAACAACCGGCATAATTAGTGGTAAATTTAGCGTCGCAAAGTGTTATGCGCTTGCTAATCCACGGTTAAACGAAATAAATACCTCTAATATATAAAGGTTGGTTATGGAAAAGCTATCCTACGCTTCAGACAGCAGCACCACCGCTTGGGCTACATATCTGCAACAAATCGATCGCGTCGCCCCTTACCTCGGCGAGCTGTCACGCTGGGTTGATACGCTGCGTCACCCTAAGCGCGCTTTGATTGTCGATATCCCGCTGCAGATGGACGATGGCACCATCCGTCACTTCGAAGGTTTCCGCGTACAGCACAACCTGTCGCGTGGGCCGGGCAAAGGCGGTATCCGCTTCCACCCTGACGTCGATCTGAACGAAGTGATGGCCCTGTCCGCCTGGATGACCATCAAGTGTGCCGCGGTCAACCTGCCGTACGGCGGCGCCAAGGGCGGCATCCGCGTCGACCCGTTCAAACTGTCTGAAGGCGAACTGGAGCGACTGACCCGCCGCTACACCAGCGAAATCGGCTTCATCATCGGGCCACAGAAAGACATCCCTGCGCCGGACGTCGGCACCAACGCCAAAGTGATGGCCTGGATGATGGACACCTACTCCATGAACCACGGCACCACCATCACCGGCGTGGTCACCGGCAAGCCAATCCACCTCGGCGGCTCCCTGGGCCGTGAGAAAGCGACCGGCCGCGGCGTGTTCGTCACCGGCAGTGAAGTGGCCAAGCGTCTGGGCGTGCAGATCGAAGGCGCCAAAGTGGCGGTGCAAGGCTTCGGTAACGTGGGCAGCGAAGCGGCTCGCCTGTTCGTTGGCGTCGGCGCGCGCGTCGTCACCATCCAGGACCACTCCGCCACCCTGTTTAACGCCGACGGCATCGACCTGGCCGCGCTGACCGAATACCAGGCCAAGCACAAGCAGATCGCCGGCTTCCCTGGCGCCAGCGAGATCGAAAGCGAAGCGTTCTGGTCGGTCGACATGGACATCCTGATCCCGGCGGCGCTGGAAGGCCAAATCACCCGTGAGCGTGCCGAGATCCTCAGCGCCAAACTGGTGCTGGAAGGCGCTAACGGCCCGACCTTCCCAGAGGCGGACGACATTCTGCGCTCCCGTAACATCACCGTGGTTCCGGACGTTATCTGTAACGCCGGCGGCGTAACGGTCAGTTACTTCGAGTGGGTGCAGGACATGGCGAGCTACTTCTGGAGCGAGTCCGAGATCAACGAGCGTATGGACAAGATCATGACCGACGCCATGGTCCACGTCTGGAACAAGGCCGCAGAGAAAGAGTGCAGCCTGCGCACCGCCGCTTATATCGTGGCCTGTGAGCGCATCCTGACCGCACGTAAAGAGCGCGGCATCTACCCAGGTTGATGCCCGTATCCCGGCCTGCCCGCCCCGGCAGGCCGGGTTTTCCTCAGCGCAAACAGCGCTTCAACACCTTACCGGTGCTGGTCATCGGCAAACGCTCGACGAACTCGACGATGCGCGGATACTTGTACGCCGCCAGCCGTTCCCGGCTCCAGGCGATCAGCGTTTCTTCCTCGATCGGCTCCTCCGTCTCTTTCAACACCACTACCGCTTTGATCTCTTCGCCCAGCGACGGATGTTCGACGCCGATCACCGCCACCAACGACACCGCCGGGTGGCGAATCAGCGCCTCTTCAATCTCGCGCGGGTAGACGTTGAACCCGCCGCGAATGATCATGTCCTTGGCCCGATCGACGATGAAATAGAAGCCGTCGGCGTCGCGGCGCGCCAGATCGCCGGTGCGGAACCAGCCGTTTTCCAGCACCTCCGCCGTCGCCTCGGGGCGATTCAGATAGCCTTTCATGATGTTGTAGCCGCGCACCGCGATCTCCCCTACCTGATCGACAGCGTCGATCGGCTGCCCGGTGGCGTCGAGCAGGCGCACCTCCACGCCCCAGATCGGCTGGCCGATGGAGCCGGGCTTGGTCAGGCGGTGAGGATGGTTAAAGGTGGCGACCGGGCTGGTCTCAGACAGCCCGTACCCTTCGAGAATGTTGACGCCGAAGCGGCGCGAAAAATCCTCCAGGATCTGCACCGGCAGGCTGGCGCCGCCGGACACCGCCATACGCAGCGTGCTGCGCAAGCTTTCGATATCCGTGTGTTCATCCAGCGCATTCAACAGCGCCCAATACATGGTCGGCACCCCGGCGAAAAAGGTGATGCCGTGCCGTTGCATCAGCGCGATGGCCTGCGCGGCGTCGAAGCGCTCGACCAGCACCAGAGTGGCGGCGGCGGCGAACCCGGCGTTCATCTGCACCGTCGAGCCGAAAGTATGAAACAGTGGCAAGGTGACCAGGTGACGATCGGGGGCCGTATCCGAACCGTCGAACAGCCGCACCGATCCCAAGGCGTTAAGCACCAGATTGGCGTGGGTCAACTCCGCCCCTTTGGCGCGGCCGGTGGTGCCGCTGGTATACAGCACCACCGCGGTGTCGCTTTCGAGCGTCGCGGCCGAAGCGAATTCGGTAGCCTGTGCGGCTATCGCCGCGCTGAAACGTTCCCCCTCGAGCGGCAACCGATCGCCGATGATAAACACCTCACGGCACTGCTCCGCCTTTGCCGCCGCCCGCAGCGCTTCCTCCCCCAGCGGCAGGCCGCTGCTGCCCTCGAAACAAAACAGCGCCACCGCCGCCGAATCCGCCAGGTAATAGTCGAACTCCGCGCTCTTAAGCAGAATATTGAGCGGCACCACCACCGCGCCGCTTTTGAGAATGCCGTAATAGACAGCCGGAAACTCCGGCCGGTTCGGGCAGGCCAGCGCCACCCGTTCACCGCGCCGTACGCCGCGCGCGACCAACAGATTCGCCACCTGGTTGGCCATGTCGTTCAGCGCCCGATAGCTGAGCGGTATATCGTCCTGTATCACCGCCGGCCGTTCCGGCCAGGTGCGCGCACTCTCTTCAAGCAAGGTAGCCAGATTCAGCATCGGGGATCCTCCCTGGGATTGAGCGGCGAGAAAAGCGCCGCAGTATCACGAGTATAGATAGGCGCTTCGCGGTTCGCATTCCCAGGGCCGCTGGGCTATACCTTAGGCAATCCCCATCCCGCAGGAGTTGTGATCATGAGCAAGAAAAAGATCCTGATGCTGGTCGGTGACTATGCCGAAGATTACGAAACCATGGTGCCGTTTCAGGCGTTGCAGATGATCGGCCATTGGGTGGACGCCGTGTGCCCCGGCAAAGCCGTCGGCGACTACATCATGACCGCGATCCACGATTTTGACGGCGCGCAAACCTACAGCGAGAAACCCGGCCACCGTTTCACCCTGAACGCCGACTTCGCCACCGCCAAAGAAGAGCACTACGATGCGCTCTTGATCCCCGGCGGCCGGGCGCCGGAATACCTGCGCCTCAATCCCGACGTGATCGCGCTGGTGCAGGCGTTTGACGCCGCGAAAAAGCCGATCGCCGCCGTTTGCCACGGCCCGCAGCTGCTGGCGGCGGCCGGGGTGTTGCAAGGCCGCACCTGCAGCGCCTACCCGGCCTGCGCGCCGGAAGTGCGGCTGGGCGGCGGCCATTATGCGGAGATCGGCATCGATCAGGCGCACGTCGACGGCAATCTGGTCACCGCCCCGGCCTGGCCGGCGCATCCGCAGTGGCTGGCGAAGTTCGCCGAGGTGCTGCAGAAATAGCCGTTCAGGGGATCGCACCAGATAGCGACGACGCGGCATCCCCTTTGCAATAAACCAAAAATCGCTTGACCTTCCCAACGTTGGAAGTCGGATAACGCGGGATGAACTGCTTCCACGCAGTGAATTCCACTGTCGACTTCGGTAGGAAAGGTCAAATGATGAAAGCCAAAACCATAATCCTGATCGCAGCGGCGATAAACGGCGCTTTCGCCGTTGCCGGCTGCAAAGAAAACCCGTCTTCGGCGACACCTGCGCCGCCTCCCCGTGTTCCTGTGGCTGATGTTTTAGTCCGCCCGATAACGCCCTTTGCCGAATTCACCGGTTCGCTGGCCGCGGTCAAGCACGTTGAGTTGCGGCCTCGGGTCGCCGGTTATGTGCTGGCGGTAAATGTGCCGGAAGGTCGCCTGATAGAAAAAGGCCACCCGCTCTTTCTCATCGATCCGCGGCCATTTCAAGCCGCGCTGAACGAGGCGACGGCGCGTTTGCAAGAAGCGGAAGCCGCCTCAACGCTAGCCCAGGCCGACTATGTGCGCGCTAAAACGTTGTTCAATAAAAACGTTATCGCCCGCGATCGGTTTGATTCGGCCACCGCCATGATGAAAGCGAGCAATGCGCAGGTCAACGCAGCGAAAGCGGCGCGGGAGGCGGCAAAGTTGGATCTGGAGTTCACCCGCGTCACCGCGCCGATTGCCGGACGCGTAGGCCAGACGCTCGTCACCGAAGGCAACTATGTCACCGGCGGCGTCACGCCGCTCACCACGCTGGTCTCGGTCGATCCACTCCACGTCTATTTCGATGTGGATGAACGCACCTATTTGCAATCGTTGACCGCGTGGCGCAATAAAACGGCGCCACCTGACATTCGGGTATCGGTGGCGTTGCTTGCAGACAAAACCTATTCCCGGCGCGGGCGCGTCGATTTCCAGTCCAATACCGCCGACCGCACGACGGGAACGGTGCGCCTGCGCGCGGTGATCGATAACCCGGATGGGCGACTGTCACCTGGGTTGTTCGCCAGAGTCAAGCTGGAAACCGGCGCGCCGCAGGCCAAGATCCTGATCGCCGACCAATCGATTGGCACCGATCAAAACCGGCGCTATGTCCTGGTCGTCGATGAGAATGACAAAACCGAATACCGCCCCGTTGAACTTGGCCCGGTCGTTGAAGGACTGCGCGTGATAGAGCACGGCCTGCGGCCGGGAGAACGCATCGTCGTGAAAGGGCTGGTGCGCCCCGGCATGTCAATCACGCCGCAGCCCGCCGAGATTGACGGCGCGCCTATCGAGCAATTGAACGCTGCGGGAGACGCGACATGACTTTCCCTCGTTTCTTCATTAAACGCCCGATCTTCGCCATCGTGCTCTCGATCTTGACGCTGATCGCCGGCACCGTGGCGTTATTCCAGTTGCCGCTCAGCGAATACCCTGCGGTTACGCCGCCTACCGTACAAGTGACGGCGTCTTATCCCGGCGCCAACCCGAAAGTGATCGCGGAAACGGTGGCCGCACCGCTTGAGCAAGCCATCACCGGCGTCGAAGGCATGCTTTACATGTCTTCACAGGCGGCGACCGACGGCCGAATGACGTTGACCGTCACCTTTGCCCAGGGAACGAACGCCGACATGGCGCAGATCCAGGTGCAAAATCGGGTCGCGCGCGCGTTACCCCGCTTGCCTGCAGAGGTACAGCACCAGGGCGTGGTGACGCAGAAAACCTCGCCGGACATCCTGATGGTGGTGCATCTCCTGTCGCCTGACCAACGCTACGATCCGCTTTATATCTCGAATTACGCTTATCTGCAGGTTCGTGATGAACTGTCCCGCATTCCGGGCGTCAGCGATGTCCAGGTCTGGGGAGCCGGCGAATACAGCATGCGGCTCTGGCTGGATCCGGATCTGATCGCCGCGCGCGGGCTAACCGCCGGCGATGTGATCGCTGCGGTGCGCGAGCAAAACGTTCAGGTGGCGGCCGGTTCCGTCGGTCAGACGCCCGATTCCAATGCCGCATTTCAGGTTACGGTCAATACCCTCGGCCGTCTGGCCGATGAGAAACAGTTTGGCGATATCATCATCCGCACCGGCAGCGACGGCCGGGTGACCCGCTTGCGCGACGTCGCCCGTATAGAAATGGGCGCCGATGCGTATGCGCTGCGCAGCCTGCTCGACGGCGAGCCGGCCGTCGCGCTGCAAATCATTCAGAGCCCGGGCGCCAACGCGCTGGACGTCGCTCAGGCGGTCAGAGCGACCGTCAAGCGCCTGGAGGGCAACTTTCCTGCCGGACTCAGTTCACGGATCGCCTACGATCCCACGGTTTTCGTGCGGGCATCGCTCGAGTCGGTTGTGACGACCCTGCTGGAAGCGATCCTGCTGGTGGTGATCGTGGTAGTGGTGTTCCTGCGCAGCTGGCGAGCTTCGCTGATTCCGCTGCTCGCGGTGCCGGTTTCGCTGGTCGGCACGTTCGCCATCATGTACTTGATGGGCTTCTCTCTCAATACGCTGTCCCTATTCGGTTTGGTATTGTCTATCGGCATCGTCGTCGATGACGCGATCGTGGTGGTGGAAAACGTCGAACGACACATCGAAAACGGCAAAACGCCGCAGCAAGCCGCGCGACTCGCCATGGATGAAGTCACCGGGCCGATCGTCGCCATCACCTCGGTGCTGGCCGCGGTTTTCGTTCCAACAGCGTTCCTGAGCGGTTTACAGGGCGAGTTTTACCGGCAGTTCGCGCTGACCATCGCCATTTCAACCCTGCTGTCGGCGCTCAATTCGCTTACGCTCAGCCCGGCGCTGGCGGGCATGTTGCTGCGGCCTCATCCGGCGAAACCTCGCGCTCCCGGCCGCATTGGGCGCGTCTTGCAAGCCGCTGTCCGGCCTTTCCAACGCGCGCCGGACGCGTATGCCAATGCCGTGCGTAAAACGGTGCGCGTCCGCGGGATGGCGCTGGCTATTTACGGCGGGCTGCTCGTTCTGACGTTTTTCAGCTTCCAGGCCGTTCCGCCGGGCTTCGTGCCCATGCAGGATAAGTACTATCTGGTCGGCATCGCCCAACTGCCCAATTCGGCCTCGCTGGATCGCACCGATGCGGTCGTTAAACAGATGTCGAAGATCGCGCTGGCGGAACCCGGGGTGGAAAGCGTCGTGGCCTTTCCGGGGCTGTCGATTAACGGCTTCGTCAATGTGCCGAACGCCGCCGTGATGTTCGTCATGCTCGATCCGTTTAAAGATCGCGCCACGCCCGACCTGGCCGCCTCCGCCATAGCCGGTCGGCTGCAGGCGAAATTCGCCGACATTCCCGATGGTTTCCTCGGCGTATTTCCGCCACCGCCCGTTCCCGGTCTCGGCGCTACCGGCGGATTCAAGATGCAGGTGGAGGATCGCAGCGGCGCGGGGCTTGAGTCCCTGGTTGAGCACACGCGGATCCTGATGATGAAAGCCACCGAATCGGGCCAGGTCGCCGGTCTGATGACCAGTCTGGATATCAACGCGCCGCAGCTCGATGTGGTTATCGACCGCACTCAGGCGCAAAGTCAGGGTGTCAGCCTGGCGGATGTGTTCGAGTCGCTGCAAATCTACCTCGGCTCGCTTTACATCAACGATTTCAACCGATTCGGCCGCACCTACAAAGTCACCGCTCAGGCCGATGCCGCCCATCGCATGCAGGCCGAAGCTATCGGCCGGCTGCAGGTGCGCAACGCGGCCGGCGACATGCTGCCGCTGTCTTCCTTTGTCACCGTTACGCCCGGCTCCGGTCCGGATCGCATCATTCGTTACAACGGCTATCCATCGGCTGATATTTCGGGCGGTGCGGCGATGGGCGTCAGTTCCGGTCAGGCGGCTGCATTGATGGAGCGCCTGGCGAAAGAGACGCTGCCGGAAGGCATGACCGTCGAATGGACCGAGCTCACCTATCAGCAAAAGCTCGCGGGCGACGCGGCGCTGTTCATTTTTCCGCTGTGCGTGCTGCTCGCCTATCTCATTCTGGCCACGCAATACAACAGCTGGCTACTGCCTTTGGCCGTGCTGCTGATCGTGCCGATGTGTCTGTTGAGCGCCATGATTGGCGTCTGGCTGCTGGGCGGCGACAACAACGTTTTCGTGCAAATAGGCCTCATTGTGCTGGTCGGCCTGGCCGCCAAAAACGCCATTCTGATCGTCGAGTTCGCCCGCAGCCTGGAGGATGAAGGCGCCAACGCGCTCGAGGCGGTGATTAAGGCCTGCCGGCTGCGATTAAGACCGATAGTGATGACTTCAATCGCGTTTATCGCCGGCGTCATTCCATTGATCTTCGCCAGCGGCGCGGGGGCGGAAATGCGCCATGCCATGGGGGTGGCGGTCTTCGCCGGCATGCTGGGCGTGACCTTGTTCGGCCTGTTCCTGACGCCGGTCTTTTATGTCGTGATTCGCGGCCTGGCGACCCGATTCGAGCAATATCGTGCCAAAGCCAAAGCCAGCCGTAAGGAGCGAGTCTGATGAAAAATCTTCGTAGAGCCTTGTTATTGCCGCTGAGCGCGCTCGCCTTGCTAACCGGATGTGCGGCGGTGGGCCCCGATTACTCGCCGCCCGTCGCCCGTCACCCTACCGGCTTCGGCCAACCACCGGCGGGGCTGAGTGCCGGAAATGTCGAACTCGCCTGGTGGCGCCTCTTTGACGATCCTGCTCTCACGGATTTGGTTCAGCGCGCGTTGGCGGCGAACCATGATGTCGGTATCGCCGTCGTCCGAGTAGACGAAGCCAGAGCCCTGTTGCGTGAACAACGGCAGGATTTCCTGCCGCGCGCCGGTGCCGCGCTGAGTTATGAGACGCGTCGACTGGGTGAAGCGGAGAAGCTGGCCGCCCAGCCACGCCATACGCAAACCTATCGCGGTGCGATTGATTCGACATGGGAAATCGATCTCTTCGGGCACGTTCGGCGCTCGATTGAGGCCGCTCAGGCGCTGGCGGGAAGCCGCGAAGCGTTGCTGCGTGGCGTTCAGGCGGGCGTCGCTGCGGAAGTGGCCGCCACCTGGCTAGAACTGCGAGGTTTAGACGCCGAACTTAAGATGGTCGCCGAAATTAGCCACAGCCAGCGTGAAAGTTTGGTGCTGGTAAAAAAACAAATGAGCGCCGGCGCCGCCAGCGAATTCGACCGATTGCGCGCCGAGGCGCTATTGCGCAACGTCGAAGCGGCGACGCCAGAGCTGGAACGCCGCCGAGCCGCCGCCGTCAACGCATTGGCGACGCTGCTTGGCGAAATGCCCCAGACATTCCGCCCCCCTTCCGCCGAATGGGGAAGCCAGCCGCCAGTGCTGCGGACGATCGCCGTGGGCACGCCCGGCGCCCTGCTCGCCCGGCGCGCCGACATTGTGGCGGCTGAACGGGAACTTGCGGCAGCCACCGCCATGATTGGCGTGGAAACGGCGGCGCTCTACCCACGCATCGAAGCGCGAGGTTCGATCGGGCTGGTCGCCGGCAACCTCGATGCGCTGACTGGCGCCGGTGCGTTCTCCGGTGTGATCAGCCCAGTGATTCGCTGGGCATTTCTCGATATCGGGCGCGTACGCGCCCGGATCGCCGCCAGCGAGGCGCGAACACAACAGGCGCTGTTGATTTACGAGCGGACGGTGCTGAGCGCGCTGCGCGAAACGGACGATGCTTTCAAAACCTATGCTGAGGCGGTCAGCACGTTGGATCTGCGGTTACTTGAGGCGGCGGCGAATCGCGAAGCGGCCCGGCTCGCCCAGACGCGTTTTGCCGCGGGCGAAGGCATTTATCTGGAGGTGCTCGAGGCAGAACGGGCCGACTTCGCCAGCCGGCGCGCATTGACGCAGGCCGGCACGCGTCAGCGGCTTGCCGTGGTGGGCATCTACAAAGCGCTCGGCGGCGGCTGGGAGACGTGCGCGGCGGCAAAAAACGATTGCCGCGGCGCGACCGGTTCGTTCATGACGGCAAAAATCGGCGATGAACCTTGACCTTCCCCCGATAGGAAGCTCTAGCCTTGCTGATACCAGCCACTCCTTTAAGGGCACATAACATGAATTCATCCAATGCCAACTTCCCCCAGCCTTCGTCCGTGCGTCTGAGTCTGCCGGTTGAAGGCATGACCTGCGCCTCCTGCGTCGGTCGCGTCGAGCGGGCCTTGACGGCGGTTCCCGGCGTGCAGGCGGCAACGGTCAATCTCGCCACCGAACGCGCCGACATCACGTTTACCGGCCAGGCGAATCCGCAGGCGGCGGCCCGCGCCATCGAAGGCGCCGGCTATACCGTGCGAGAAGAAACCACTGAGCTGGCGATCGAAAATATGACCTGCGCCTCCTGTGTCGGGCGGGTGGAGAAAGCGTTGAGCCAGGTCGCCGGCGTTACCGAAGCCAATGTCAATCTGGCGACCGAACGTGCGCGGGTGCGCTATCTGGCCGGCACCGTATCCCTGGAAGACCTCGCCGCTGCCGTCACCCGCGCCGGTTATACGCCTCGCCGCCTGACGGCGGGTAGCCCCAGCGCGGACGACCAGGCCGCCGAACGGCGCGAAAATGAGTCACGCGCGTTGCGGCGCGCCCTGTTCGGCGCCGCCCTGTTCACCTTGCCGGTATTCCTGTTGGAAATGGGGTCGCACCTCATTCCCGCCATACATGAGTGGGTCATGGAGGGGTTGGGCGTGCAGACAAGCTGGTATATCCAGTTTGTCCTCACCACTTTGGTCTTATTTGGCCCCGGCCTGCGCTTCTTCCGCAAAGGCGTTCCTGCGCTGCTGCGCGGCGCCCCCGACATGAACTCGCTGGTTGCGGTCGGCACGGCGGCGGCCTACGGTTATTCGCTGGTCGCCACTTTCGCCCCCGGGGTGTTGCCGCAGGGCACCGCCAACGTCTATTTCGAAGCCGCCGCCGTGATCGTCACGCTGATCCTGCTCGGACGCGTGCTGGAGGCGCGCGCCAAGGGGCGCACCTCACAGGCCATCAAACGGCTCGTCGGCCTTCAACCCAAGGTCGCACGCGTTGAACGGCATGGTGAAACGGTTGAAATCCCTCTCGAACAGGTGGTTGCCGGTGATGTGGTCTTCGTCCGGCCGGGGGAGAAAATCGCGGTGGATGGCGAAGTTCTGGAAGGCGCGTCTTATGTCGATGAAAGCATGATCACCGGTGAACCGGTGCCGGTCGAGAAAACCGTGGGGGCCGATGTGGTCGGCGGAACCATCAACAAAACCGGCGCGTTCAGTTTCCGGGCGACAAAAGTCGGCGCGAATACCGTCCTGGCGCAAATCATTCGATTGGTGGAGGAAGCGCAGGGTTCCAAACTGCCGATTCAGGCGTTGGTCGATAAGGTGACGATGTGGTTTGTTCCGGCCGTCATGGCGGCGGCGGTACTGACCTTTCTGGTTTGGCTGTTCTTCGGGCCGTTGCCCGCGCTGACCTTCGCGCTGGTGAATGCGGTCGCCGTGTTGATTATTGCCTGCCCTTGCGCCATGGGCCTGGCGACGCCAACCTCTATCATGGTCGGCTCCGGGCGCGCCGCCGAGCTGGGCGTGCTGTTTCGCAAGGGCGAAGCGTTGCAGGCCCTGCGCGATGTGGGCGTTATCGCCCTCGACAAAACCGGCACGCTGACCAAAGGCCGCCCCGAGTTGACCGATCTGGTGCCCGCGGACGGTTTCGAATACCACGAAGTACTGGCCTTGGTCGCTGCGGTCGAGACACGGTCCGAACACCCCATCGCCGAAGCTATCGTCGCGGCGGCAAGAGAGCAGAATCTTACGCTCGCCGCTGTCGACAGTTTCGACGCCACACCCGGTTTCGGCGTAACGGCGCGCATCGGCCAACGCCGGATCTCCGTTGGCGCAGATCGCTTCATGACCAGGCTCGGGCTTGATGTGACACGTTTTCAGCTCGTCGCCGAGCGCCTCGGCGACCAGGGGAAAAGCCCGCTTTATGCCGCCATTGATGGCCGTTTGGCTGCGGTGATCGCGGTTGCCGATCCGATTAAGGAAACAACGCCGGAAGCTATCGCTGCGCTGCATGCGCTTGGGCTCAAGGTTGCGATGATCACCGGCGACAATGCCGCGACGGCGGCGGCGATCGCCCGGCAATTGGGGATTGACGAAGTCGCGGCCGAAGTGCTTCCCGAAGGCAAGGTGGCGGCGTTGAAATCCTTCCGCAACAGCGGCGCGAAAGTCGCCTTCGTCGGCGACGGCATCAACGATGCGCCGGCACTGGCGGAGGCGGACGTTGGGCTGGCTATCGGTACAGGCACCGATGTGGCGATAGAAGCGGCCGATGTGGTGCTGATGTCGGGCGACCTGCGCGGCGTAGCCAACGCCATTGCGCTCAGTCAGGCGACGATCCGCAACATCAAGCAGAACCTGTTTTGGGCCTTCGCCTATAACGCCGTCCTGATCCCAGTGGCAGCCGGCGCGCTTTATCCCCTGAACGGCACGCTGCTTTCGCCTATTTTCGCCGCGGCCGCGATGGCGCTTTCCAGCGTTTTCGTCCTTGGCAATGCACTGCGGCTCAAACGTTTCCAGGCGCCGATGGCCGTCGAGAGCCGCGCTGAAGCGGCGGCGGCAACCGCGCAACCCGACGGAATATCGGCATCATCGTAACAGGAGGACAGGATGAACATCGGACAAGCAGCCCGGTTATCCGGCGTTTCGGCGAAGATGATTCGCTATTACGAGCAAATAGGCCTGATCCCGAGAGCGGCTCGCTCCGATGCGGGATACCGCCACTACGGCATGTCGGACGTGCATGGCCTGCGTTTTATCCGGCGCTCACGCGACTTGGGTTTTTCCGTTGAGCAGATATCTGCGTTGCTGATGCTGTGGCACGACCGCGAACGCGCCAGCGCCGATGTTAAAGCCGTAGCGCTATCCCATATCGCCGTGCTGAAAGCCAAGATTGCGGAACTGCAGACGATGGCGCAAACGCTGGAACGCCTTGCCGGCCATTGCCACGGCAATACGCGCCCCGACTGCCCTATTCTGGCGGGTTTAGCACAACCGGCGGCGCTCATCGCGCCGCGCCAAACGCCGCATTTCGGGGTGATGCGCGAGCCGAAACCACGACGACCGCGTGAATCGTCATAAAAAGAGTTTGACCCTGTCACGCTGGCAAGCTTTACCGTTATCAAACACCGTAATCGACGAGGAGAGTAAAAATGATTCGTTTTCATATTCCAGCCATGACCTGCGGCGGCTGCGCCAGTTCCGTCACCCGGGCGTTGCTGAACGTTGACCCGCAGGCGCGTATTCAAACCGATCCGGCCAGGCGGGAAGTGCTCATCGACAGTGCGTTGCACAGCGATGCCTTCGGCGCCGCGCTGGACGAAGCCGGTTTTCCTCCGGCCGAGCCGGATTAAGCGGCGCGTCAGGCCTGGCGCAGCTGTTCGATAAGAAAGTGGATATCGTACAACCAGCGTTTGGCGCGCGCGGAACGCACCAGCATCGACACGCACAGCGGCCGAGGGTGTTCTTTGCAGGCGGAGGGGGAAAACCAGCGGCCGGTGTTGGCCGGCGGCTGGAAATACAGCTCGTGGTTATAGTTGCCGCTGTCGACGCCGAAGGTATCGAAGTAGCGGCGCATCAGCGTATTGGAATCGCTGAACGACAGGTTGAGCGCGGTGTTGATCTCGGTTTCCGGGGTGATGACCACGCCCTTCTTCAGCCGCCCTGATGCGTTGAAGGCGGCGATAAGCGCGATGACCTGTTGCTGAATGTCTTCTGCCATGACGACCTCGAGCCGGTATGAATAAAAGAGGAATGCGGTTCTCTGTCTGACTCTGCCTGCCCCGGCGAGTTCTGGCCGCCGGCCGGGTTTTCCGTTTCTTTACACTTTCCATAAAAAAACCGCGCGCAGCCACACTCCCGGCGCGCGCGGTTGACGGTTAGCGGCTGAGCGTCGTCTTGTCGGCGATGACGCCGTCCCCCTGCCGCTCGGCGGCAACGCCGCCGCCCAACACTTTATACAGGGTGGCCTGATTGTCATACGCGGTCTGCTGCGCGGCGATCAGCGCCTGCTGCGCCGTGTACAGCGTGCGCTGCGCGTCCAGCAGCGTCAGGTAGCTGTCAATGCCCTGGCGGTAACGCAGCTCGGCCAGACGATAATATTGCTGCGCCGCCGCCACATAGCCGGTCTGCGCCGCCAGCTGTTCCTGCAGCGTGGCCTTGCGCGCCAGCGCGTCGGCGGTTTCCTGAAATGCCGTCTGCACCGCTTTCTCATAGGTGGCGACATACAGGTCTTTCTGCGCCTGGGTATAATTCAACTGAGCCGTGTTATAGCCGCCGCTGAAGATCGGCAGGCTGATGCTCGGTGCAAACGACCAGACGCCGGCTCCGTGGCTGAACAACGAGGAGAGTTCACCGCTGCCCACTCCGCCGCTGGCGGTCAGGCTGATCGACGGGAAGAACGCCGCCCGCGCCGAGCCGATATTGGCGTTGGCGGATTTCAGGTTATGCTCGGCCTGCAGCACGTCCGGCCGCTTCAGCAACACTTGCGAAGAGACGCCGGCCGGCAGATCGCGCATGATCCCGCCGAGCGCCTCGATGCCGCTCGGCAGCAGGCTTTCCGGCACGCTTTGCCCCACCGCCAAATCCAGCGCGTTTTTCGCCTGCGCGGCGCTGGTAGCGTAGCTGGCGGCGTCCGATCGCGCCTGCTGATAGACGGTTTCCGCCGACGCCACGTCAACCAGCGACGCAATCCCGTGCTGTTGATTGTTGCGCGTGACGTCCAGCGACCGTTTGGCGCTCGCCATCGTCTGCTGCGCCACCGCCAGATTGCTGCGCTCGGCCGCCACCGCCACCCAGTCGGTGACGATATCGGCGATCAGCGTCAGGCGAGTGCTTTTCGCCGCCTCCGAGTTCGCCAGATAGGTTTCGAACGCCGCGCGCGACAGGCTGGCGTTTTTGCCGAACAGATCCAACTCGAATGCGCTGACGCCGGCCGCGGCTTCGTAGCTTTGGCTCAGCGCGGTGGCGTTGCCGCTGCCGGTCAGCGCTCGCCCGCGGCTGCCGTCGGCGGTGGCATTGATTGTCGGGAACAGCGCCGAGCGCTGCTCGCCGTACAGGGCGCGCGCCGACGCGATATTGGCGATCGCCTCGCGCAGATCGCGGCTGCTGTTCAGCCCCAGCGCCACCACCTGGCGCAGCCGGGCGTCCTGGACATAGTCGCGCCAGGCGACGTCCGGGTAGCTCAGCGCCCGGTTGCCGCCGGCCTCGCCCTGCGGCAGGTTGGCGGGCACCGGCGCCGCCGGGCGCTGGTAGTGCGGATCCAGCGACAGACAGCCGGTCAGCAGCAGCGGTAAAGTTAACATCATGACTCGTTGCAACACGTTATTCTCCTGCCTGTGACGGCGGGTTGGCGGGCCGACGGGTAAACATGCGGCGCACCAACACATAAAACAGCGGGACGAAAAAGATCGCCAAGGCGGTGGCGGTGATGGTGCCGCCGATGATGCCGGTACCGATGGCGATGCGGCTGTTGGCGCCGGCGCCGCTGGATACCGCCAGCGGCAGCACCCCGGCGGTAAACGCCAGCGAGGTCATCAGGATCGGCCGCAGGCGCATGCGCGCCGCGTGGACCGCCGCGCCAATCAGCGTTTCGCCCCGCTGGTGCATCTCCTCGGCGAACTCGACGATCAAAATGGCGTTCTTAGCCGACAGGCCGATGATGGTGAGCAGCGCCACCTGGAAGTAGATGTCGTTTTCCAGCCCGCGCAGGGTGATCGCCAGCAGCGATCCCACCACGCCCATCGGCACCACCAACATCACCGCGAACGGAATCGACCAGCTCTCATACAGCGCCGCCAGGCACAGGAACACCACGATCAGCGAAATGGCGTACAGCGACGACGCCTGGCCGCTGGTCAGCCGCTCCTGATAGGACAGCCCGCTCCAGGAGTAGCTGCTGCCGGCGGAGAATGTTGCCGCCAACTTCTCCATCTCGCTCATCGCCGTACCGGAGCTGACGCCGGTGGCGCCCTGCCCGGTGATCTCGAACGACGACAGCCCGTTATAGCGCGACAGGTTTTCCGGCCCGTAGATCCAGTGCGAAGACGCGAAGGCGGAGAACGGCGTCATGCTGCTGGCGCCCGACGCGTTGGTGCCGCGCACAAACCAGCGGTCGAGATCTTCCGGCTTGGCGCGGTACTGCACATCGCCCTGCATATAGACTTTTTTCACCCGGTTGCGATCGATAAAGTCGTTGATGTAGGTGCTGCCGAACGCGCTGCTGAGGGTGCTGTTGACGTCGGCGGCGCTCAGGCCGAGCGCCTGCAGCTTGCCGTTGTCGATCTCCACCTGCAGCTGCGGGGTATCCGGCAAGGTGTTGGCGCGCACCGCCAGCAGCGATGGATTGCCGGCGGCCGCGGCAACGATCTGGTCGCGCATCGCCTGCAGCTCGGCGCGGGTGGTCGCCCCTTTGGCCTGCAGCTCGAAGGTGAAGCCGTCGGACTGGCCGAAACCGTCGATCGCTGGCGGGCTCATGGAGAAGACCTGGGCGTCGCGCAGCGTGGCGAAGTGCGCCATGGCGCGTTTGGCGATGGCGTCGGCGGTGTTCGCGCTGCCGCTGCGCTGGCTCCAGTCTTTGAGGCTGACGAACGCCATGCCGGCGTTTTGTCCGCTGCCGCTGAAACCGAAACCGTTAATGGTAAAAATGGTGCTGACGTTGGCCTTTTCCTGGTCGAGGAAATAGGCGGTCACCGCCTCGCTCACCGCCGAGGTGCGCGCGTTGGTGGCGCCGGCCGGCAAGGTGTACTGCACCATCACCGTGCCCTGATCCTCGTTGGGCAGAAAGCCGGTCGGCAAGCGCAGGTACATCACGGCGGCGGCGATCAACAGCAGGCCGTACAGCAGCAGATAGCGCGTCGGCCGATGGATCACCCCGCCGACCTTGTCTGCGTACTTCTCCTGCATCCGCTCATAGCCGCGGTTGAATTTGCCCAGCCAGCCCTTGTCGGTCTGCGCGTCGTGCGCGGGTTTCAGCAACGTGGCGCACAAGGCCGGCGCCAGCGTCAACGCCAGCACCACCGACAACACCATCGAGGAGACGACGGTGATCGAAAACTGGCGGTAGATCACCCCGGTGGAGCCGCCGAAGAACGCCATCGGCAGAAACACCGCCGACAGCACCAGCGCAATGCCGACCAGCGCGCCGGTGATTTCGCGCATCGATTTCTCCGTCGCCTCGCGCGGCGGCAGCTTATCCTCGCGCATCACCCGTTCGACGTTTTCCACCACCACGATGGCGTCATCCACCAATAGCCCGATCGCCAACACCATGCCGAACAGCGTCAGGGTATTGATCGAATAGCCGAACGCCGCCAGCACGCCGAAGGTGCCCAGCAACACCACCGGCACGGTAATGGTCGGGATCAGCGTGGTGCGCAGGTTTTGCAGGAACACGAACATCACCACCACCACTAACGCCACCGCTTCGAACAGCGTTTTCACCACCTCCTCGATCGAGATGTTGATAAAGTCGGTGCTGTCTTTCGGGTAGGCCACCTTGTAGCCCTGCGGCATCGCGCTTTGATATTCCGCCACCTTGGCCTTCACCAGCTTGGCGGTGTTGAGGGCGTTGGCGCCCGCCGCCAGCTTGACCGCGATCCCCGCCGCCGGGTGGCCGTTGAGGCGCGCGCTGGCGGAGTAGTCCTCGTTGCCCAGCTCAATTCGCGCCACGTCGCCCAGCCGCACCAGCGCGCCGCTGCTGTCGCTTTTCAGGATGATATTGCGAAACTGTTCCGGCGTTTGCAGCCGCGACTGCGCCTTTACCGTGGCGGTCAGCTGCTGATCGGCGGCGGCCGGTAGATCGCCGATCTTGCCGGCGGACACCTGGGTGTTTTGCGCTTCGATCGCCGTCTGCACGTCGGAAGGCATCAGCGCATAGCTCGCCAGCTTGGTCGGATCCAGCCAGATGCGCATCGCGTATTCCGAGCCGAACACCTGCACGTCCCCCACGCCCTCGATGCGCGACAGCGGATCCTGCAGGTTGCTGACCAGATAGTCGGAGATATCGGCCATCGTCGCCTTGTCGCTTTCGTCATACAGCCCGACGATCAGCAAGAAGCTGCTCTGGGATTTCTTGACCGTCACGCCCTGCGCGGTAACCGCGCTCGGCAAACGGCTTTCCGCCTGCTGCACCTTGTTTTGCACCTGCACCTGAGCGATATCCGGATCGGTGCCCTGATCAAAGGTGACGTTGATGCTGACCGAGCCGCTGGAGCTACTGGTCGAAGAGAAATACAGCAGGCCGTCCAGGCCGGTGAGCTGCTGCTCAATCACCTGGGTGACGCTGTTTTCCAGCGTTTCCGCGTCCGCGCCCGGGTAGGTGGCGGAGATGGAGATCTGCGGCGGCGAGACGTCCGGGTACTGCGAAACGGGCAACGAATTGATCGACATCAGGCCGCACAGCATGATGATGATGGCGATCACCCAGGCGAATACCGGCCGCCGGATAAAGAACTGCGCCATATCACTGCTCCCCGCGTTGGGTTTTGTCGACCGAAACCTCAACCGGCTTCACCGCGGCGCCGATCGTCACCTTGCTGGTGCCTTCGACGATCAGGCGATCGCCTTCGTTCAGCCCGCTGCCGATCAGCCAATTGCTGCCCACCACCCGTTCGGCGCTGACGGTGCGCTGCGCCACTTTGTTCTGTTCGTCCACCACCAACGCGGTGGCTTCCCCTTTGGCATTGCGGGTTATGCCCTGCTGCGGCGCCAGAATGGCTTTGGGATCGACGCCGTTAGCCACCGTGGCGTGGACATACATACCGGGCAACAATTCATGTTCGGGGTTGGGGAACACCGCGCGCAGCGTGACCGAACCGGTGGCTTCGTCCACCGCCACCTCGGTCAGCTCGAGCTTGCCGGCGTGAGCATAAGGCGTGCCGTCCTCCAGCTTGATGGCGACCGGCGTGACCGCGCCGCGCTGTAACGCCGCCTGCTGGCGTCGCAGTTTAAGCAGTTGGGCGCTGGACTGGGTCAGATCAACATAGATCGGGTCGAGCGCGCGGATGGTGGCTAACGCATCGCTCTGGCTGGCGGTGACCAGCGCGCCCGGCGTCACCGACGAGATGCCGATACGGCCGGCGATCGGCGCCCGCACCTGGGTATAAGCGAGGTTGATGCGCGCCGTCTCCAGCGCCGCCTGATATTGGGCCACCGACGCCACGGCCGCCAGATAGGCGGCTTTGGCATCGTCCGCATCCTGCTGAGAAACGCCGTTCTCTTTCACCAGCGCCGCATAGCGCTGCGATTTGAGCCGGGTGGATTGCACCGTGGCCTGGGCGTTTTTCAGCTGGGCCGCGGCCTGATCGTAGCTGGCCTGATAGCTGGCAGGGTCAATTTGATACAATACCTGCCCGGCCTTGACCTCGGCCCCTTCGGTAAACAGCCGCTGCTTGATGATGCCGTCGACCTGCGGCCGCACGTCGGATGTCATGGTGGCGTTGACCCGGCCGGTCAACTCGCTGCTCAGGGTCACTGACTGGCCGCGCAGCGTGACCACGCCGACCTCCTGTTCCGCGCCCGCGCCGGCTGGCGCACCGGCGTTTTGCCCATCGCAGGCGGCCAACAACAGCGACAGCCCGAGCACCAAAAGCGTTTTCCTCTGCATTGCAATACGATCCTGTTGAGAATGACTATTCTCAATATATCGAATGCCGACATTCGCTTCTGAAAGGGTTGCGTAAGGATTCGGTAAAATCTTGTCGAAGCGGGAAACGGTGGAGCAATATCGCTCAGCGTGGTTTCAGCAAACTGGCGCAGCGGTTTTTAGCCAATGCAAGAAAGCGCTCCACTTCAGCTTGGGGCTGCGCCACGTAGGATTTTTAGGGTTTAACCAGCCTGAACACCGTTTTGGTGTGCCAATAGTAGTCGATTGCCGCCGCGATATCCGGCATCCACCCGTCCGGTTCATAGGGCACGAAGCCGGAAAAGCCCAGCCTGCGGGCAGAGACCTGGAACCCCGCGGCGGAGAAAATGCGCGCATAGTCGGCCAGCGACCGATCCTGCACCACGGTATGGGTATCTGCAGCCACCCGTTCACGCCACTGCGGCCACAGCGGGTTGCCGGTGTGGCAACCGGTCACCGTATAGTAAACGCCGCCCGGCTTCAGCACCCGCAGTATATCGGCAGCATGCTGGGCAATATCGTCGATCAGATAGATGACCTCATGACTGAAGGCGATATCGAAATGGTCGTCCCAGCCGTTCAGCCGCGTATCGGTTTGATAAACCACCGGCAGATGCCCTTTCAGCCGGTTGGCTTCATCGACGGACCGGCGAGCGATATCAACGCCAAGCCCCTGCTGAAATGGGCGGAGCTGGTACAGCAGGCGCAGAAAACCGCCCTGATTGCAGCCGAAATCCAGCACCTTCACGCCGGACAGTTCGTTTTCCGGCACCAGGCCGATAAGATGGCGCCAGATGGGCGCATGGCCATCGGCCATGGCCTCTTCCGCGCGCGGATCGCGATACCAGGTGGGAATGGTCGAGGGTGAATCGGTCATGATTTTCTCCTTGTGTCAGCGCTAAGCCAACCACAGCCGATCGTGACAAACAACCCGGTGCGCATTTTTTGAACATTGCGCGGTATTACCGACCGTGCCTTGGCAGTTGGCTGGTCACGCAGTGAATGCCGCCGCCGCCGGCGGCGATGGCGTCGATCTCCAGCTGCATCACCTTGCGCTGCGGATAGAGCGCCGTCAGCAGCGCAAGCGCCGCCCGATCCGCCTGCGGATCGCCAAACTCCGGGGCGATCACCGCTCCGTTGATGACGAAATAGTTGATGTAGCCCGCAGCAAAGTCCGGGTTGTTACGGCTGAATCGGCTGTCGCGCGGCGCCAGCGGCGGCGAAAGCGTATGCACCTGCAGCCGGCGGCCGTCGGCGTCGGTCGCCGCCTTGAGGATCGCCAGATGTTGCTGGGTAACCGCATGGTCATAAGAGGCCGGATCGGTGTCCAGGTTGGCCACTACCACGCCCGGCCGCACGAAGCGGGCGTAAAAATCGACGTGGGCGTCGGTGATGTCCCGGCCTTTAATGCCCGGCAGCCAGATAATTTTGCGCAGGCCGAGCATCGCTTTCAGCTCCTGCTCCACCCGGTCCCGGCTCCAGCCCGGATTGCGGTTCGCATTCACCCAGCTGCTCTCGGTCATGATGCCGGTGCCGTGCCCGTCCACTTCGATACCGCCGCCTTCACCCACCAATGCGCTGCGGCGCAGTTGAACAGCGCCGTAGCGGTTGGCGGCAAACGCCGCCAGGCGCGCATCCCTGGCATGCCGCTGTTTATTGCCCCAGCCGTTGAAGTTGAAATCCACCGCTCCGAGTTCGCCGGCGCCGTTGACGACGAAATTGGCGCCGAAATCGCGCACCCAGATGTCATCCAGCTCGGTGACGACATAGCTGACGTTGTGACTGCCGCAGGTGGCCTCGGCCAATTGCCGTTCATTGCCGCGGCAAAATACCGTCACTGGCTGAAACTCGGCGATGGCGCGGGCGATACGCCCCTGCGCCGCCTGCACATCCGCCGTGAATTCGCCCCAGATGGCCCGCTGCGCGCCGAAGGCGAGAAACGCCCGCTGCTGCGGTTCCCCTTCGTCGGGCATCCGCCAGGCCGGATTAAGCGCAGCTTCTGCGTGACTGCGTAACGGAATGCCTAACGAGGCCGTCAAACCGACCCCGGCAACGGCGGAAAGCTGTTTAATAAACACGCGACGAGTTGACATTGAAGACCTCCTTTAATCATTTATAATTCAAAAAGTTAAACGAATAATTCACGTTTATGCGGTTGAATCTTATGCTAGTCTTCCCCTGGCACCGCGACAAACGATATATTTAGTGGATATCTGATTAGGCAGGCTTATCGATAATGTTAAAACACTGGCCCCCTTTGAGCGCGCTGCGCGGTTTCGAAGCGGCAGCGCGCCTGGGCAGTTTTCATCAGGCAGCCGAAGAGCTGCACCTTACCCAGTCGGCCATCAGCCAGCAGATCCGCAGCCTCGAAGCGTTTCTGGAGCAGCCGCTGTTCTTCCGCACCGGCCGCAGCGTGGCGCTGACCGACGCCGGCCACGATCTGTTCAGCACCGCGCAGGTGATGCTGCAACAGCTGGCGGTCGGCATTCGCCGTTTGGATCAGTACCGCAAACCCAACCAGCTGATCGTCAACACCACCCCGGCTTTCGCCCGCCACTGGCTGACGCCGCGGCTGGGCGACTTCAATCGGCAGCATCCGCAGGTCGACCTGTGGCTGTTCACCAGCTTTGAACCGCCGAATATGGCGACGGACAGTATCGATCTGGCGATCCGCGACGATCTCAGCGCGCAGGCGGACTGCACCTTTAACCTGCTCTGCAGCGACCGGCTTTATCCCGCCTGCCACCCCAGCCTGCTGGCGTTGGCGGCGGAGCAGCGCGTGACCCTGCACGGCGAACGGGAGATGGACTGGAGCCACTGGACGGTGGCGGGCGGCGCGCACGTCGGCCAGCGCGACAGCGGGCTGAACTTCTCCGATCCCGGTCTGCTGCTGGACGCCGCCTGCAACGGCCTCGGCATCGCGTTGGTCAGCCAACTGCTGGCGCAGCACGCGCACGACGCCGGGCTGCTGCAACCGTTAACCGAGCAACGTGTGCGCGGCGCCAACTGGGCATGGCTGCTGCACCGCGACAGCGAACACAACCCGCTCGCCCGCCACTTCTGCCAATGGCTGCAGTCGGCGCTGCCCGCCGGCGCATAACGCGCCACGTCACGATTCGCCACTCTGGTCAGGCGGCCCCGCCTGACCGCTGCTACCTTCAATAAAGCGCCGCAACAGCCCGAAGAAAACGCGCTAACCTGCTGTTTCAAAATAATTAGTTGAATTCACCTGATAACTGAACATCGCTAAAAGGATCGTCTATGTCTGCCGGTTTATTGAAAACGATAGCTCTGAGCGTGGCCCTGGCCTGCCCCCTTCCCGCCGCCTTTGCCGCCGATCTCACCGCCGGTGCGGTCGCCGCCCCGGATCGGTATGGCGCTAACGTCGCCGCGCACATTCTGCAGGCCGGCGGCAATGCGGTCGACGCAGCGGTCGCCACCGCCTTTACCCTGGCGGTCACCTACCCTGAAGCCGGCAATATCGGCGGCGGCGGCTTTATGACGCTGTACGTCGACGGCAAACCCTATTTCCTCGACTACCGCGAAGTGGCGCCCAAGGCCGCCGGCAAAACTATGTATCTGAACGAGAAAGGCGAAGTGATCGAAAATCTTAGCCTGGTGGGCAGCCGCGCCGCCGGCGTGCCGGGCACCGTGCTGGGGTTGTGGGAAGCGCATAAACGCTTCGGCAAGCTGCCGTGGGCCGAACTGCTGACGCCGGCGATCGGCTACGCCCGGCAAGGTTTCACCGTGGCGGATCAGCAGTATCAGTACCGTGAAGACGCCAACAAGCTGTTCGCCGGGAAAACCAACTTCGGCGACTATTTCGGCGCCATGAAGCCCGGCGCGGTGTTCAAACAGCCGGAGCTGGCGGCCACGCTCGAGCGCATCGCCAAGTCGGGTGCCGACGATTTTTATCACGGCGAAACCGCGCGCCTGCTGGTGGCGCAAATGCAGCGCGACAATGGGCTGATCGGCGCGGCGGATTTGGCCGACTATCGGGTGAAATGGCGTGAACCGATGCGCATCAGCTGGCGCGGCAACACCGTATATACCGCCCCGCTGCCCAGCTCCGGCGGCATTGCGCTGGCGCAGCTACTGGGGATAAAAGAGGATCGCGCCGCCGATTTCAAGGGGGTGCCGCTGAACTCGGCGCGCTATATCCACCTGCTGGCGGAAATCGAAAAACGCGTGTTCGCCGATCGCGCCGACTACCTCGGCGACCCGGATTTCACTCACGTGCCGGAAGCGCAGCTGATCGCCCCCGACTACCTGAAGAAACGCGCCGCCGAGATCAACCCGACGGCGATCTCGCCGACCGAACAGGTGCGGCCGGGGCTGGAAACCCACCAAACCACCCACTTCTCGATCGTCGATGCCGCCGGCAACGCGGTCAGCAACACCTATACGCTCAACTGGGACTTCGGCAGCGGCGTGGTGGTCAAAGGCGCCGGCTTCCTGCTCAACGACGAGATGGACGACTTCAGCGCCAAACCCGGCGTCGCCAATGCCTTCGGCGTGGTGGGCAGCGACGCCAACGCCATCGAGCCGGGCAAACGCATGCTCTCCTCGATGAGCCCGACCATCATCACCCGCGACGGCGAGGTCAGCCTGGTGATCGGCACGCCGGGCGGATCGCGCATCTTCACCTCGATCTTCCAGGTGATCAACAACCTCTACGATTACCATCTGCCGCTGGCGCAGGCGGTGGCCGCCCAGCGCGTGCACCATCAGCTGTTGCCGAAGGACACCCTCTACTATGACAGCTTTGCCCCGCTGACCGGCAAACCGGCGGACGAGCTGAAAGCCATGGGCTACACCCTCGAAGACCAGGGCTGGAACATGGGGGATATTCAGGCCATCCGCATCGATGGCCGCACGCCGGAAACCGCGTCCGATCCGCGCGGCCGCGGCGTCGGCCTGGTGGTGAACAAGTAACGCCCCGGCGGCCCGCCTCCGGTTAGACGGGCCGCTACTCACTGGCAGCTGCTTACGCGGAAATTCGGCAGAAATAATTTCCTCGATCCGGTCGGCTGCTGAAAGCCGCTTGCCATAGTTTTGCCATCGACTTGATCAGCCCACTTAGTGCTGCTGCACCGCTACAGCGTACATAACCCGCTCATCCGGTAATTCTGTCAGTGGCTGCAGTCGGCTTTTCTAGGTTAATAATTACACACTCAGTTAATAGGATATACTTTATCTAGTCATTGGAATAACATCATCCATAGTGAATGGTACATTAGTACCATCGCAATGGGTGAAAAAGCCCAATCTAACTGACTCATCTGCCAAGTTAAACATCGCGATATGATGATGTTGTGCAAATATATTTTCTGAAAACAATCTAAGACCCGAACCATACAGCTCGACTTCAACAGAAAGTCCTGAGAAATCCAAACCCAAGCAGTTTGAAAGAATCTTTTGGTCAGCCGCTGGAAAACTCTCTTTATAAACCTCGTTATACTTCGGCTGAAAATACCTAATTAAACCAGCTTCGGAAAGGCAAATTATCTCTTTCTTTGAAAGAGGATGGTCTATTATACTCCTCCCTCTGCCATCATCCTCCTGCCCACCGATACTAGATTTATCCATACTGTTAAATGAAGAGGCTAGTATGCAATCATCATATTCCAATGTAACTATAAATATTTGATCATCAGGAAAGTCACACATAGTATCCGCAAGGATTTTCTGAAGTGTTGAATGGCTTCTAAGTCTATCCATTGCTGTTCTTTTTCCTTCTGCAAAGGCTTGACCTACATAGAGCACCTCCAAATCATGGTAGATCTCATTCTTGGTATATAAAGCTAGAAAGTCACTAGGCCAATATCGAATCCATTTGCCATCGCTACCCAACGTATGAATTTTTTTATGAGGATAGTCCGCCACCACTATACTTTCCTCCCCACTTTCAAATTTAAAAGGAAAACTATAGGTTGATATAACCTCCTCTCCATTGACTCTGCTAATAACTTCTCCACTCAGAATTCCATCGTTTATCAGAAGCATCTCTTTACTGCATATTGCTTTTGGCCTTTTACAAATGAGATAAATATGACTATTATCTGCTATGTTTTGATGTTCCTCTTTCATTCTTCCATCTGAGTGAAGTTGATCTGGAGTAAAAATTAGCCATCCTTTTGAAGTCATACCAATAGAGAACTCAGATACAAACTTTCTCTTGCCAGCCATAATTATTCCCTCTCCTAAATATATATAATAACCCTTGATAGCTATGAGTATTGATGGTTTAAAAGTACCTGCTCTCTAATTTTAGTATTATATTGATAGATTATTATGCATTTTTACCTGCATCTTCATAGCGTTCAATAACATTTGTTAGTCGGCGCCTACTATCCGGAGGCCAACGTGCTGGTGCCGTTGCATTACATCGATGAGGAGAGCGGCACGCCTTCGTACAAATCGGTGCCAGTTCGCGTGACGCTGAGATCCAAAGAGGTGCGTGAGGTCAAGATCGCCTAGAGGAAAGCGGTTTGAAGGCCTTCTCCGGGTTGCTCGGCCCGGAGAAGGCTGCTCATAACCCTTTATACCTGTGCGACCAACACATTAACGTTGGCCGGGAAAACCAGCCCCTCCAGCGCGTTGCCGCTGTCGGAGGTCACCAGATAATCGATCTCGGGCCATTTGGCCACCAGGGTCATCGCATGCCCGCGCAGCTTGTTTTCGTCCGCCAGCACGATGCATTTGCGGCTCTGCGCAATCATTTTGCGCGCGATGGCCGCCTCATTGACGTTTTGATCCATCACCCCGGTCTGCACATTGACCGCGCCGGCGCCGATGATGGCGTAATCGGCGAAAAACGCCTCAATGTTATTCAACGCGATCGCCCCCAGGCACTCCATTTTGGAGCCGATGAACTGCCCGCCGATCAGCACCACGTCGATGGAGTCATTTTCCAGACAGACGTTGGCGATCAGCGGCGAATTGGTGATGACCGTCAGCTGATCGACGGTCGCCAGCTGCCGGGCGAACTCCAGCGTGGTGGAGCCGAAATCCACGAACACCGTATCGCCCGGCTGGATCAGCGTCACCGCTTTCTCCGCGATGGCGCGCTTCTCGGCCTCGGCGATTTTGGCCCGTTCATTGAATTCATGCTCGAATTTGAACTGGCTGCTGACCGCGCCGCCGTGGATCTTCTTGATCAGGCGATAATCTTCCAGCTTGTTCAGATCGCGCCGAATGGTTTCCTGCGAAACCTGGAATTTATCCGCCAGCTCATTCACGTAAACCCGGCCGTTGGCCTGGATCAGCGCCAGTATTTCATTGCGCCTATCCACGGAATTAGAGATATCCATTCACATTACACTCGCTGCCTTAAGTAAGAGTGACTGCCTCCGCCGGACTCGCGGCGTCAACTGACCGAATACTACGGGTTTCAGGGCGTTAGACGCAAGCCGTAGCCGTCGTTCACCCGGCGGATTCGATGCTGATGTGCAGCGCGTCACGCTCGCCGTCGGCCGGCAAAGCGATATTGCGCAGCAGGATCCGCCGTTCCGGCAGGCAGCGATGCGTTTTGCGATACAGCACTTCCTCGCCCAGCCGCACCACCACCGAACCGGACACCGCCCGCTCCACCCGCATATTGATCGTGACCGTGCTGGGTTTGCCGATCAGCGCCACGTTGGCAGGCGCGGTCAGGCGGATCCGCTCGTCGTGCCGCACCGGAAGCATTTGCCGCGCCGGCGGCAGCGTGCGCCGCAGCGAACGGGCAACGGCTTCGCCAACGCGCAGCCCTTCCTGATAACACTGGTCGCCCATGTCCGCCGGATGCAGCATGTTGCCGACGGCGAAATAGGCGGCGTCGGAACAGCGGCCGAACTGATCGGTCAGCGGGCAGCCGCTGTCCGGCCGCTGCGCCAGGTGGCTCTGGCGGATCAGCGTATACTCCCCGGTGAAGCGGCCGGTGAAGATCAGGCTGTCGCAAGCGATGCGCCGTTTCTCCCCGCGGCGGTTCTCCACCTCGATGGATTCGACCCGATCGCGGCCGGCAATATCGGTCACCCGCGAATAATAATGAATCGGCACCCCCATCAGGCGCGCATAGAGCGCGCTCAGCCGCCAGGCGACGGGTCTGCCGCCGCTTTCAATCATGGCGACGGCGCGCACGCCGGCGTTGCGCAGCGTCCACAGCGCGGAGAAACTGACCAGCTCGGTGCCGACCACCACCGGCGCCTTGCCCGGCTGCAGCCCGCGCAGATAGACGAACTGCTGCAGCGCGCCGGCGGTCAGCACGCCCTGCGGCCGCAGGCCGCTCACCAGGCGCGGATGGCGCGGCGTCTCGCGTACGCCGGTCGCCAGGATCACCCGCTGCGCTTTCAAGGTGCTGACGCCGTGGCGATCCGTGATGGTCAGCTCGCCGTCCGGCTTGATGGCGAGCACCGTCACGCCGGTGCGGATCTCCACCTGCCCGGCGCGCGCCAGTATCTTATCGACATAGGTGGAGCCGAGCATCGGCCGGTAAAACGTTTGCAGCCCGAAGGTGGGGTGCCGGCAGTGTCTCGGCACGCCGCCCGCTTGCTGCTCCCGTTCCAGGAGCACCACATCCTCGATCCCCGCCTGCCGCAGCGCGGTCGCCGCGGCGATCCCGGCCGGCCCGGCGCCGACAATCGCCACCTGATACTCAGTTTTCATCAATGCTCCCTACGGCCAGCGTCTGGCCAAAACGATCGCCCACCATTTCCGCCACCCGGCTGCTGCAATAAAAACCGTTGCAGCGCCCCATCATCACGCGCGTGCGCCGCCGCAGCCCACCGATGCACTCCGGCGGCACGGCGGAATCGAACGCCGCCTCGATTTCCCGCTGGGTCACCAGCTCGCAATGGCAAACGATGCCGCCGTTGTCCGGGCGCGCGTAATCGCGCAGCGCGTAGTCGGCAAGCATCGGCATCTGCGGCCAATGCACGGTCTGCGGCGCCGTCGGCGTGAAGCACGGCGTAAAATGGTCGCGGTAAAGCTGCTCCACATATTGCGCGATGCCGAGCGCCGCCGTCAGGCCGGTGGAACGAATGCCCGCCACGCAGATCCACTGCCGCTCGGGATAGTGCTGAATGCGATAGTGTTTCTGCTCTGTCGCCGGGCGCAATCCGGCATAGCTGGCGGTCACGCTGTAATTTGCCAGCGTGGGCAGCAGCCGCGTCCCCTGTTCGATCAGCTCACGCATTTTGGTTTCGTCCACCGTCGCCGTCTCGCGATCCTGCTGTTCTTCGGCGGTCGGCCCCAGCAACAGATTGCCAAAGATGGTTTTCGACAGCAGCACCCCTTTGGTGATCGCCGTCGGTACCGGCAAGATGATGGCGTTGACCTGCCCGGCGGCGGCCTTGTCGAACACCAGGAACTGCCCTTTGCGCGGGCGGATTTCAAACTCGGGCTGATGGCAGAAACTTTCTACCCGGTCGCCCTGATTGCCGGCGCAGTTGATGACGATTTTGCCGTGAAACTCGCCCCGGTTGCTGGTTAGCCGCCAGCCGGTCGGCAAGCGTTCGGCGCCGGTCACCTCGGTATTGAAACGATAGTCGCCGCCGTGTTTGACGCCCTGCGTCAGGTAAGCCAGCGGCGTGCTCCAGGGATCGATCACGCTCTCGCCCGGCACCTCTACCGCCGCCAATGCGCCGGGCGCCAGCTGCGGCTCACGGCGATACAGCTCGGCGGCGTCGATCTGCGCCACGTCCGGCACGCCGTTGTCATGCGCCTGCTGCACGATCGCGGGCAGCACCGCCAACTGCTGCTCGTCCCAGGCCACGACCAGCGCGCCGGTGGGCAGCAGCGGCAGATTCATACGTTCGCGGATGGCGATAAATTCCCGGTAGCCGGCCTGCATGCAACGCAGCTCCAGGCTGCCGCTGGGCGCATCGAAGCCGGTATGCAGCAGCGCGCTGTTGGCTTTGCTGGCGCCGGACAGGATATCGCCCCCCTTTTCCAACAGCAGCGTACGGGCGCCCATCAGGCAGAATTTGCGGAATACCGCACACCCGACCACACCGCCGCCAATCACGACAATGTCCCAACCCGTTTGTTCTTCCATCATGCTGATGTCCCGTTTTGATGTGATAACCACAATGAAACCACACAATAACCACATTTGGAATGACAAAAACAACACAACTCCCAAAAAAAAGCCGCAGAACGCGGCTATAAGCAAAAAGTATGAGGTCGATCACGCGGGGTTATTTTATCTTGTGATTTATGTTGCTTTAATGTGTGAAATTGAAGATAGATTATTAAAACGGTCATACAACCAACACCAGGCACAATAAAAAACAAAACCTATAAGAGAGCGAAGCAATGATGAATCAACGTTATGCCGCGATTGATCAGGGAACCACCGGCACCCGGGTCGTGGTGTTCGGCGAAGACGGCAGGCACCATTCGCCGGCCAGCATGCCGCACAAGCAAATCACCCCCAATCCGGGCTGGGTGGAACACGACGCCCTGGAGATTTTGGCGAATATCCGCCGCTGTCTCAGCCAGTGCGACATGGTGGACGCCATCGGTTTAGGGCATCAGGGCGAAAGCCTGCTGGCCTGGGACGCCGACAGCGGCCTGCCGCTGTACAACGCCATCGTTTGGCAAGATCAGCGCACCGAGCCGGAGATCCAGCGCCTGAAACGCGAAGGCGTCGAACCGCTGGTGATGGCGAAAACCGGCCTGCCGCTCGATACCTACTTCTCCGCCAGCAAGATGGGCTGGCTGATGAACAACGCCCCGGGGGCCAGGCAGCTGGCGCAACGCGGCCGCCTGCGGCTCGGCACCATGGACGCCTTCTTCCTGTTCCACCTGTGCGGCCGGCATCTCACCGACTATAACTCGGCCTCGCGCACCTCGTTGTTCAACATCCATACCCTGCAGTGGGACGAGGAGCTGTGCCGTTTGTTCGGCGTGCCGATCGACAGCCTGCCCGAGGTCAGAGACAACATCGGCCACTTCGGCGACGTCGCGCTCAACGGCAAACCGGTGCCGCTGACGGCCTGCATCGTCGACCAGTTTGCCGGCACATACGGCCACGGCTGCCATCAACCGGGGCAGATGAAGATCACCTTCGGTACCGGCGCCTTTTTACAGGCGATCACCGGGCCGCGCCCGATCGACGCCGGCGAGTCCGGCCTGTTGCCCACGCTGTGCTGGAAGCTACCCGGCAGCGAGCCGGTGTATGGCCTGGACGGCGGCGTTTATAACGCGGCCTCCGCCATTAACTGGGCGAGAAAGATAGGCCTGTTCAACGACTTCGATGAATTCGGCGATTTTCCGGCCCAGCCGGCCATCGCGCGCGGCCTGGCCTTTGTGCCCGCGCTTTCCGGGCTGGCCTGCCCGTATTGGGATCGCTCCGCCGCCGGGGTGTGGGCCGGCCTGTCGCTGGAAACCGAACGCAAGGATCTGCTGCAGTCGATCCTCGAAGGCATCGCCATGCGTTCCGCCGAGGTGATCAACGCCATGGATAAGTTGAAACCGATCGGCGACAGCATTTCGGTGGACGGCGGTCTGTCCGCCAACCGCTATTTCACGCAGTTCCTCGCCAACCTGATCCAAAAGCGCATCGTCACGCCCGCCAACAAAGAGATCACCGCTCAGGGCGTGGCGCAGTTGGCGCGTAAAGGGCTGGGTATGGAACAGCCGCTCAAGGTGCTCAACCGCTATGAAATGACGGAGCCCGCCGAGGTCGATATGGCGGTCTGGTTCGCCCGCTATCAGGAAATCATCGCGCGCTCGCGCGGCTTACGTTCATCGCAGGAGGAGCACCATGGCTGAGTTCGGTAATTTCATCATCTATATCATCATGGCCGGCACCCTGATCGGCGCGCTGGCGTCGATCGTCAAACCGGAAGGTGAACTGGGGCGCGAGTTCGTCAACGGCATTCACGCCATCGGCCCGGTGTTTCTCGCCCAGGCGGGTATCATGGCGGCGATCCCGATCATCTCTTACCTGATCATGCACAGCATCGGCCCCTTCTTCTCGGCGCTGGGCTCCGACGCCTCAATCGCGGCGCTGGCGGTGATCGCCGTGGACATGGGCGGCTATCAGTTGGCCGACGCCATCGCCGCCAACCGCGACATGTGGATCGTCGCCATGCTGGTGGGATACACCTCCGGCGCCAGCATCGTGTACCTGATCCCGGTCGGGCTTATCATGCTGAACCGCGACGACCATAAATATCTGGCGCTGGGCGCGATGGCGGGCCTGATCAGCATTCCGTTCGCCGTGTTGATCGCCCTGGTGACCATCACCTTCAATAACCTGCCGGTCAGGGAGATCATTTCCACCACCTCGCCCGCCGCGCACTACCTGCAGCTGGACTTCCTGCAGGCGCTGCGGCTGCTGTCGCCGCTGTTTGTCCTGTGTTTCCTGCTGGCGCTGGGCCTGAAGCTGCGGCCGGCGGCCATGGTGAAGGGGTTCCTGATCTTCGGCAAGGCGGCGGACGCCTTTATCAAACTGGTGCTGGCGCTGTGCATCATCGAGCATTTCACCGGCGTGTTTAAAAAGGTGTTCGGCGGCTGGGTATTCGATCCGTTATTCGCCGACAAAGACGAATTATTCCGCGCCATCGAGATTGCCGGTTACATCGGCATTATGTTGGCGGGCACATTCCCCATTTGTTATTTGTTCCAGCGCTATTGCCGCAAGCCGATGCATTTCATCGGCAAAAAACTCGGCTTATCAGATACCGGCGCGCTGGGCTTTATTATGGTGTTGGCCAATATCATCGCGGTTTATCACCTGTTCAAAGGCATGCGGGCGCGCGATAAGGTGCTGTGCGTCGCCTTCGGCATCTGTGCGCAGGCCACGTTGGGCGATCACCTGGCGTTTACCGCCAACTTCCAACCTTCGCTGGTGCTGCCGATCATGATGGGTAAATTCTTCGGCGGCATGATTGCCGTGCTGATCGCCATCAAGATCTCGGTGCCGGAAGCCGAATTGCTGGAAAAAGAACAGACGCAAAGGCAAGCGACGGCCATCGCCGCCGCCGCTCGCTGAATTTATCCCTGAGCCATAAAAAATAAACGGGGCGCCGCCTCACGGGAAAGCTGCGCCCTTTTTTTCCCCCACGTTCTAGTTATTGAGAGAGAAAACGGTAATGAGAAAGATATTTTTGGCCTGCCCCTACAGCCACGCCGACGCCAACGTCGTGCAGCAACGCTTTATAGCGTGCAACGAGGTCGCCGCCGCTATCGTGCGCGCCGGCAGCGCCGTTTTTAGCCAGGTCAGCATGTCGCATCCGATCAACCTGTGTTTGCAAGAGCTCGACAAAACCGCCATCGGCAGGCTGTGGGCGCCGATCGACGCCCTGTTCATGGCGGCGATGGATGAGTTGATCGTGCTCGATTTGCCGGGTTGGCAAGAGAGCGGCGGCATCAAGCGCGAAATGGACTATTTCGCCGCGCGCGGCTGCCGCGTCAGCCTGTGGTCCGAGGTCGCGGGCGAGTTCAACTGAGGCGTGCGCCCCGCCGCTTAGCGCGACGGGGCATCGGCTTACTTGCCGGTGGCCAATTCGCCGTACACCACCTGGCCGCGGAAACCGCGCCGCACCTGCTGGAACAGCTCGCGGAACGCCGGGTAATCCTGCGCCTGGCACAGCGCCTCCTTGCCGCGAATGGCGTTCACCTGCAGCTGATGATTGACGATCACCTGCTGCCCGTCGCGCCGCCACGCCACGCGATAGTCGCCCGCCGCATTGCGGAACTGCCTGTCTTGCGGAATGGCGATGATCGGCACGTTGGCCGGCAGCTGCAGACGGTAGGTTTCGTCGTAGCGCTGCGCGCTGCAGTAGAACGGCGTTTCGTTGCCCGGCGCCGCCGTGGTGGTGTACAGCGTGCGGAACGATTTGCCGCCGGGCGGATTGGGCAGCGTCATGCCACCCACCACGCCGAAATCGACGTAGTCGTCCGCCTTGAAGCGGAAGCGGTAACCGAACTGTTTTTTGAGATCCAGCGGATCGCTGTTCATCGCCACCTCGCCGCTGCCGTCGATGCCGGAGGCGGACATGATCGACGCTTCGGCCTGCGCCCGGTTCTGCCGGTTGATCTGCGAGAAGTAGCCCCGCAGGTCAATCTCTTCCACTTCGCTCAGCCGACGCTCGGTTTGCCCGTGCAGATTACCCGCTTTGTCGAACACGAAATCGACGCTCAGCGCGCTCTTGACCGGCTGCTCGTCGCTGCCCGGCGTGCGCGCCAGTTTGGCGTCGCGCGTCAGCAGCACCGGCGCCCCCAGATCGCCTTCCGGCAGTTGCCCGAAGCGCGCCCACGGATTGGTGGAATCCAGGTACAGTTTGAATTCCGGCACGTAGGTGATGGCGTGATTAAAGCGGCTGAGCAGCGGCACTTTAGGCAGTATCGGGCCTTCGTCCATGCCAATCAGCACCGGCGAGCTTGCAATGCCTTTGGCGGCGAGCAGCGCCTCCAGGATCACCACGTGATCCTTGCAGTCGCCGTAGTGGTTGTCGAGAATGCTCTGCGCCGAATTCGGCTCCAGCCCGCCGTTGCCCAGATACACCGCCACGTAACGAATGTTTTGCGCCACCCAGCGATAGAGGGCCTCCGCCTGCTCGCGCCGATCGCTGATGCCGGCGGTGATGTTGTCCGCCAACGCCTGGATGCCCGGCGTCACCTTCGCCGCCGCGCCGGCCTTCAGCTGGTAGGCCTTGGCCAACTGCGGCCACTCGCGGTAGGTGCTGGCCATGATGGTCGGGCTGAAGGTCCAGCTGTCCGCCGCCCAGTTTTGCGATTTCATCGGCGCGCTGCGTGAATAATGCCAGCGCCAGTGCGCCTGCCCGTCGCGGATCTGCGGCTGGTCTCCGCCCGCCACGCCGCGCGTGAAAATATGCATCGGCAGCTTGGCCGGCGCCTGCAGAGTCACTTCGGCATCGTCGAACTGATCGAAAACGCTGAACGTCTCCCACAGGCCGAAATAGTCGGGGAAATACGGCGTGTTTTGCGTGCGGCGCAGCTCATACACCACGCGCGATCCCGGCGCCAGGTTGGAGAACACGATGACGCGCACTTTACGGTCGGCATACAGCGGCGCCGTGGCGCTGGAGTAACTCTCCTGGGTATAGATGCGATCGGGCGCCACGTCGTGGCGCTGGCCGTCGGCGGTCAGCGTGTAGGCGGCGACCACCTCCAGCGTTTCCATTTTTTCGCTGTAGCTCAGGCGGATCTGGCTGAATTTCTCGACCGCCGCCTTGGTCTTCAGCAGCACTTCGTAGCTTTCCGTCTTCACGTTGGTGGCGTTGGCGTTGACGCGGTAATCCGCGCGATAGCGTACGAAGCTGAAATCGTTGTTGGCCGTGTCGTTCTGGCCCTGATCCGCCGCGGCGTGCGGTGCGACGGCCAACACGGTGGCCGGGTGCGTCGCCGTCAAACCGGCGAATAACAGCAGGGAAGGAATAGCGATTTTCATCTTCGGTCCTTGAAGGGCAATAAACAGCGACGCCGGGCTACGCGCCCGTCCCGGCGTCAAAACAGGCGGGCACACTAATATAATTGAGAATCATTTTCAATAAACGAACCGTCAACGCCCAGGTTAGCCCTGTTCGATCAGCATCACGGCGGTGGTCTCCGGCTCCAGCGCTTCGAAAACGTGCTCGCGATCGGCGGAATAGCTGATGTAATCGCCGGCGCTCAGCTCCTGCGGCTGGTCTGCCGGCCCCAGGCGCGCGCGCCCGCTGCTGATAATCACATGCTCGACGGTGCCGGGAGGATGCGGCCGGGAAAGCTTGGCTTCTCCGGGCTGCACCCGCAGCCGGTAAATGTCGCGCTGTGCCCCCGGCGGGCAGGTGGCCAGCAGCGTGGCGGCGTAGTTGCCCTGCTCCGACAGCGCCGGCGTACCCTCATGGGCGCGGATCACCTGCACCTGCCTGCTCGGTTGTGAAATCAGCCGGCTGACCGGCACATCCAGCGCCATCGCCAGCGCCCATAGCGTTTCCAGGCTGGGATTGCCACTGCCGGCTTCCAGCTGCGACAGCGTGGACTTGGCGATGCCCGCGCGCTTCGCCAGTTCGGTGACGGACAGGTTCACTCGCTCCCGCTCGCGGCGGATCGCCGCCGACAAGAGGCCGATCGGCGTGATGTTCTGCATTAGGCTATCGCTCGTTGTTCGCTATACCATCCATTTGTTCGACTTGACGAACACTCGTATTCATGTTCATCATAATGTTCGATTGTTCATTTTAATGATTGCACCGCTTTGCCGCAAGTGCGGGCAGGCGACGAGGGAAACCACATGAAAACGAAAACGCGCGGCGCAGTGCAAATGATCCTCGCCATGACCATCTCCGGCACCGTGGGGTGGCCGGTGCTCGTTTTAGGGCAGCCGCCCGCGACGGTGGTGTTTTGGCGCTGCGCGTTCGGCGCGCTGGCCATGCTGGCGACCTGCGCCGCACTCGGTCAGCTGAAATCAGGCGCGATCAACCGGCGCCAGCTGAGCTTCGCCATTCTGGGGGGAATCGCCCTGGTGCTCAACTGGACGCTGCTGTTTGCCGCCTATGCGCATGCCTCGATCGCGGTCGCCACCGTTACCTACCACGTTCAGCCGTTCATGTTGGTGGCGCTGGGGGCGCTGCTGTTCGGCGAAAAACTGACGGCTAATCGGCTGGGCTGGCTTCTGCTGGCGTTCGCGGGAATGGTGTTGATCGTCACTGGCCGGCAAAACGGCGGCGGCGATGACTATCTGCTCGGCGTGGCGCTGGCGCTGGGCGCGGCCCTGATGTACGCCATTGCGGCGGCGATCGTCAAACAGCTGGCCGCGCTGCCGCCGCAGCTGATCGTGTTGATTCAGCTGACCGTCGGCGCGCTGGTGATGGCGCCGTTCGCCGGCCTGGCCACGCCACCTGCGGCCCCGATCGACTGGCTGCTGCTGGCGACCCTCGGCCTGGTGCATACCGGCTTGATGTCCACGCTGCTGTACGGCGCCATTCAGAAGATCCCCACCTCTCTGGTCGGCGCCCTGTCGTTCATCTACCCGGCGGTGGCGATCGTGGTGGACTGGGCGGCGTTCGGCCACCGCCTCAGTCTGTTACAGCTGCTGGGCACGCTGGCGATCCTGGGCGCCGCGGCGGGCATGAACTTCGGCTGGCGGCTCTCGCCGGTCGCCCGGCGGGCTGATAAAACCGGTTAATCCCGTCCGGCGGGCAAGCTATGCACAATAAGGCATTCGTCTTGCGACCGGCGCGGTGTTATTTATTTACACCGTGTAGGGTAGAAGGAGTTGGCCATGTGGCATCACCGCCTGCAACGGCGCATCCGTTTCAGCTACTGGAACGAACTGTGCGTCGCAAAAAAATAAGGGAAGGCGCAAGCCTTCCCTTTTGTCATTCACCGCTCAGCTCAGAAACGATCGGTTTTCACCACCTCGTCGAACGGCAGTTTGCCGATGCGCGGATAAGGCTGCCCCGCCGCCTTGCCGATGGCGACCATCAGCGCGATCTGATAGTGCGCCGGTTTGTTGATGATCTCGCCCACGGCGTCGAAATCAAACCCGTCCATCGGGCAAGAGTCGTAGCCCTGCGCCTTGGCCGCCAGCATCAGCGTCTGGGCGAAGATGCCGCTGCTGCGCATCACTTCGTCGCGCTGCACCTGCGGCTTACCGCGATAATACTGATCGACGGCCGGGATCATGAACTGCTGTACCGGCTCCGCCGCCTCGGCCCAGACGTTTTTTACCTGTGACTCCCAGCTCGACAGATCGCCGCACAGCACGACCAGCATCGACGCGTCGGTGACCTGTGCCTGCCCCCACGCCGCTTCGCGAATTTTCTCGCGCTGGGCGCGATCTTCGATCAGCAGCGGGCGCCAGTGCTGCAGGTTAAAAGCGCTGGGTGCGCCCTGCAGCGCGATAGTCAGCAACGCTTTTTTCTCTTCGAGCGTCATCACGTGCTGCGCATCAAACTGTTTGGTGGCGCGGCGCTGGCGGATTGCGTCTAACGTATTCATTTTACTGCCCCTGTCCATGTGAAAGATCCTATTGTCGCCAACGCGACGCGGCTGTCCAGCCCCCGACGGCTATTTCTGCGCGGTTTCGGCGCGCAAACGGCTGACCTGCGCGGTCAGATCGGGCCACGGCGCCTGACCGGCGTAGTGCTGCCGCAGATAGTTGAGCAGGATGGCGATCTGCGCGTCATCCAGGTTATGGCGGAAGCCCGGCATATAGCCCAGTTCGGCGTTCGCCGGCCGCTGTATGCCATCCAGCACCACGCGAATGGCGTTGTCCGGCGCCTCGGCGAACAGGTTGGTGTTCAGCGCCAGAGAAGGCCGCACCCCCGCCATCGGCGCGCCCTTTTCCTGCGCATGACAAGCCATGCAGGCGCCGGAAAACAGCCGCGCGCCTTGCGAGCTCAGGGGCTCGACCTGCCGCTCCGCCTTAGCGTTCAACGTGGCCGCCGTCGCGCCCGCCGCCGTTTCAGGATGATAGCTGCGCAGATAGACGGCGATCGCCTGCAGATCCGCCTGCGGCAAGCGGGACAACCCTTCTTCGATCACCGGCGCCATCGGGCCGGCGGCCACGCCGTGGTTGGCCGAGTAGCCGGTACGCATGAAATCGACCAGATCCTGCTGCGTCCAATCGAGCGGCGCGGGCGAGCGGCCGGTCAACGCCGGCGCCGTCCAGCCTTCCGCCACGCCGCCGGCCAGGTGGTCGCTACCGGTTTTCTCGCCGAACAACACGTTGCGCGGCGAGTGGCAGGCGCTGCAGTGCCCCAGCCCTTCGGCCAGATAAGCGCCGCGGTTCCAGGCGGCGCTTTGGGCCGGGTTTTCCTGCATCGCGCCCGGCGTCAGGAACAGCAGGTTCCAGGCGAAGATGCCCTGGCGGATATTGAACGGAAAGTGCAGATCGGTGACCGGCGGCCGATAGTTGACCGGCGGTTGCGACATCAGGTAGGCGTACAGCGCCTGCAGATCGTCGTCACTCGTGCGGGTAAAGGCGGTATAGGGAAACGCCGGATAAAGGTAGCGGCCCTGGCGATCGACGCCGTGGCGCATGGCGCGTTCAAACGCCGCGTAGCTCCAGTTGCCGATGCCGGTTTCCACGTCCGGCGTGATGTTGGTGCTGTAAATGGTGCCGAAGGGGATCGCCATCGCCAGCCCGCCGGCGTTGCGCTCGCCGCCTGAGCGGGTGTGGCACACCGCGCAATCGCCGAGATCGGCCAGCGTTTTGCCGCGCGCGATCTGCGCCTCGCTAAAACTGTTCGTCGCATCGGCGGCGAGCGGCGCGATTTCCGGTTGCCAACTGGCGACAACGCCGGCCACCACCACGGCGAGCACCGTAACCCCGCCCCACCCGGCGATCTTTTTCATCTTACTCATCTTTGCTGTCCTTGTTCGTGACGGGGATTAATGGCCGGCCTGGGCGCGCAGCGCGGCAAGCACCCGCGCCGGCGTAAACGGCACCTCGCGCAGGCGCACGCCGAGCGCGTCAAACAGCGCGTTGCCGATCGCCGCCGCGCTCGGCACCGAGGCGGATTCTCCGGCGCCCATCGGCGCTTCCTCCGGGCGATCGATCAGCTGGATATCGATCTGCGGCAACTCGTCGAAACGCAGGATCGGATAGCCGCCCCAGTCCAATGACGTCACCCCCGTCTTGTTGAAGGTCACGAACTCTTTCAGCACCCGGCTGGCGGACTGGATAACGTTGCCGTGCACCTGATGGCGCACCCCGGCCGGGTTGATCATGCGGCCGCAGTCATGCGCCACGAAGATTTTATCGAGCGTGATCTGCCCGGAGCGGCGGTTGACGCTGAGATCGCACACCCAGGCCGCCCAGGCGGCGCCGAAGCCGGGGAATTTGCTGTGAAAATAGCGCGCATAGGCGAAGCCGCGGCCGCTCACCACTTCGGCGCCGGCGGCGCGCGAGCGGTGCGCCGGGCCGTCTTGCCAGTTCGCCTGCCGTTTCAGGGCTTCAATCAAGGCCACCGCGCGCGGATCGTTCAGATAGCGCAAACGAAACGCGATCGGATCCTCGCCGGCGCGCCAGGCCAGCTCGTCGATCCAGGACTCATGGGCGAACACGTTGGGCAGCGCCGAAACGCCGCGCATCCACGAAGCCCGCACGATCGGCGCGGCGTCCTGGCAGATCACCCGCATGTGCGGATACTCGTATTGCGGAATGGCGGTGCGATCGCCCATCTGCTGCACGTCGGCCCGGTTGGCCACTTTGCCGGTCAACACCAGCGGCAAGGTCACGGCATTGTTGGAGGGGTAGCTGGTTTTCAATTCGTAGGCCGCCACCCGGTTTTGCGCGTCGAGGCCGCCGCGCACCCGAATCAGCTGGCCGGTGCCCTTCGGCTCCCAGCCGGATTCCTGTTCGCGCATCAGCTGCACGCGCACCGGCCGGCCGGTGGCCCGCGCCAGCAGCGCCGCATCCGCCGAGACGTCGTCGGCGCAGTTGCGGCCATAGCAGCCGGAGGCCTCCATGCGGGTGATGTGCACCTGCCCAGGCGGTAGCTCGAGCAGCCTGGCGATGTCTTTGCGCAGATCGTGCGGGTTTTGCGTGCCGGACCACACCTGCGCCCGCCCGTCTTTGACTTCCGCCACCGCGCAGGAAGGGCCGATCGAGGCGTGCTGATGGTAAGGCCAGACATAGTCGGCCTGCACTGCGGTATGCAGCAATGCCAGCGCGGCGTCAGTGCCCGCGTCGTCGCGCAGCACGCGGTCGGTTTTCGGATTGGCCTCCAGCGCGGCGGGCAGCGCTTCCGGCGACAGATCCGGCAACCCGGCCCAGGGTTTCCATTCGGTTTTCAGTTGGCGCATGGCGGCGATCGCCTGCTCCTCGCGCTCGGCCACGATGCCGATGAAATCGTTGATCACCACCAGTTTCACGATGCCCGGCAGGTGCGCGATCGAGCTTTCATCCACCGACAGCAGGCCGCCGCCCAACGGCGCGCTGCTGTCGGCGCCTACGTATGGCGGGCGCACCACGCGGCCATGCAGCATGCCGGGCAAGCGCAGGTCGTGGACGTAGGTCAGCCCACCGCTGACCTTGGCCGGAATATCGACCCGGGGCACGGCGCGGCCCACATAGTGGTTCTGCCGTTCGCTGTTCAACTGCACGTTTTTATCCAGCATCACGTGCAGATTTTGCCCACTCGCCAGCTGCGCATAGCTCAGCGATCGCCCTGGGTTCCTGGTCACAAATACCTGCCCCGCCGCCGCCGTCAGCTGTTCGGCCGGCAGTTCGAAGGCTTTGGCCGCCAGCGCCGTCAGCAGGTGCCGCACCTGCGCCGCCGCCTGCCGCAGCGGCACTGAGGTCACCTGAAGGGTGGCGCTGGCGATGGTCGGCCCCTGATCCGGCGTGCGTTGCGTATCGCCAAGGATCATCGTGACGTGATCAAACGGCACGCAAATTTCATCGGCGACGATCTGCGCCAGCGCGGTGCGAATGCCGGTGCCCAGATCGACGTGGCCGTTGAACGCCGTCACCCGGCCGTCGGCGGTGAGGCTGATAAAGCTGTCCACCCGATCCAGCGGCAGATCGGCGGGCGATGCAACCGACTCGGCGGCGAAGGCGCTCAATGGCGCAGGCAGCAGGCTGCTGACCATCACCACACCGCCGGCCTGCAGCAGCTGGCGGCGGGTCAGTTCGAGGCGGCTCATGCTTGCCTCCGCGCGGCCAGCAGATCGCGGGCGCGCTCGGCGGCGTGCAAGATCTCGATATGCGTGCCGCAGCGGCACAGGTTGTAGGCCAGCTCTTTCTTGATGGTTTGTTCGTCGGCCTGCGGCTCGCGTTCGAACAGCGCGACCAGCGTCATGATCATGCCGTTGGCGCAGTAACCGCACTGCGCCGCCTGCTCATCAATAAATCCTTGCTGTACCGGATGCGGCGCTTCCGCGGTGCCCAGGCCTTCCAGCGTGGTGACGGATTTTTTTCCTACGGCGGACAGCGGCATTGAGCAGGAGCGTGCGGCGACGCCGTCGATCAGCACCGTGCAGGCGCCACACTCCCCCAGGCCGCAGCCGTATTTGGGGCCGTTCAATTGCAGATCGTTGCGTAAAACATACAGCAGCGGGGTCTCGGGCGAGATATCGCCGAGTGAAACCACCCGGCCATTAACATTGATTTCCATGGTGAAACTATCCCTTAAGCAAACGGATTTAATCCGTAACATCACTGCGATGAATAATTTCGCAGCGTGCTAATAATTATCATCAAAAGGCTTGATAATGTTAAGGGAATGTAGCCGTCATGGCTTTAACGAAAAGTGGGTATTTTCTATAAATTTCCTATAGATAAGCTCGGTTTTATGATTGCGCGCCGCGATTATTGGCGTTCGCCAACGCGGCCTCGGCGCCATAACTTTGCCGATCTTTCACTTTAGAAAGCAGAAACCGGCATTTTGCCGCCGGGATCCGCTGACTTATGCTAACCCGGTGTGATGAAACGCGTTTTCATGGCATGTCTTCCGGAACGTTTTGCTTTATTTGTTCGTCGTGAACCCTGGGCCGCGCCTGACTGGTGCGGCTTTTCTTTTTGCCCGGCAGTGCCAGCGGCGGTGAATTTTGCTATGTTAAGCCGCAGATAAGCTTCCCGTTTTCAGCCGCCGGACCGACTCATGTTTACCCATAAAGCAATCGCCGAGCTCAACGCCCTGGAGCTGATGGTTTATAACTACGTCAGCAAACACAAGAATCAAGTGATGTACATGACCATCCGCGAGCTGGCCGAGGCCGCCGGCGTGTCCACCACCACCGTGCTGCGGTTTTGCAAGAAAATGGGCTGTGACGGCTATTCGGAATTTCGCATCCGTTTCAAGCTGTATCTCGAACAGAGCGATGCGCCGCCGGTCGATTCCGGCATCGGCGAAATCCTCAGCTTTTTTAAAAGCGTCAGCAACGATGAGTTTAATCAGCTGATCGATCAGGCGGTGCAGCATATCGCCGCCGCCGAGCGAATTATTTTCGTCGGCATCAGCACCTCAGGCGCATTGGGGAAATATGGCGCGCGTTTTTTTTCCAACGTCGGGAAATTCAGCACTCATATCGACGATCCTTATTATCCCGTCAACAGCGACATGTATAAAAACGCGGTGGCGATCGTGCTGTCGGTTACCGGCGAAACCGAAGAGATCCTGCGGCTGGCGGACTTCAACCTCTCCTACCACGTTCCGCAGCATTTGATCGGCGGGCATCACAATATCACCACGCAGATCCCCGTGCTTTACATTATTGAAACCATCGGCAAACGGCTTGGGCATATTAATTCGGCCAAATAAAACAGGCTGTTTTTTTATTGTGACAAATCACTTTCCACGGTGATTTGTTATATCGTGACATTTCTTTCGCTCTTGCTACTCTATTCTCAACGCAGCGTTATTACCCTTCATTAAATAAACCGATGAGACATTGACGATGAAACAGTTGCCGAAGGATTTTCTGTGGGGGGGCGCGGTCGCCGCGCACCAGGTTGAAGGCGGTTGGGATCGGGGCGGCAAAGGGCCCAGCATCGCCGACGTGCTGTCCGGCGGCTCGCACGGCGTGGATCGCGTGATGACCGACGGCGTGCTCGACGGCTATCGCTACCCCAACCACGAAGCGGTGGATTTCTACGGCCGCTATAAGCAGGACGTGGCGCTGTTCGCCGAGATGGGCTTCAAATGCTTCCGCACCTCCATCGCCTGGACGCGCATCTTCCCGAACGGCGACGAAGCGGCGCCGAACGAAGCCGGCCTGCAGTTTTACGACGACCTGTTCGACGAACTGCTGAAATACGGCATCCAGCCGGTGATCACCCTGTCCCACTTCGAAATGCCTTACCATCTGGTGAAGGCCTACGGCGGCTGGAAAAATCGCCGGGTGGTGGAGTTCTTCGTGCGCTTCAGCGAGGTGGTGATGCGCCGCTACCGCGAAAAAGTGAAGTACTGGATGACCTTCAACGAGATCAACAACCAGAGCAACTACCGCTATCCGCTGTTCGGCTACTGCTGCTCCGGCGTGGATTACACCCGGGAAGACAACCCGGAACAGGCGCTGTATCAGGTGCTGCACCACCAGTTCGTCGCCAGCGCGCAGGTGGTCAAACTCGGCCATCAGATCAACCCGGAATTCAAGATCGGCTGCATGCTGGCCTGCGTGCCGTTCTACCCGTACTCCTGCAAGCCGGACGACGTGATGTACGCCGTGGAAGCGATGCACCAACGCTATCTGTATACCGACGTGCAGATGCGCGGCTACTACCCAAGCTACCTGCTGCGCGATTGGGAACGCAAAGGGCTGAAGATCGAGATGCAGCCGCAGGACGCGCAGATCCTGCGCGAGGGCTGCACCGACTACATCGGTTTCAGTTATTACATGAGCAACGCCCTGCAGGCTAACGCGGTGGACGGCAGCGACGGCATGTTCGGCTTCCCGGGCAACGTGCCGAACCCGCACGTCAAGGCCTCCGACTGGGGCTGGCAGATCGATCCGGTCGGGCTACGCTATTCGCTGAACGTGCTGTATGAGCGCTATCAGAAACCGCTGTTTATCGTGGAGAACGGCTTCGGCGCCTTCGACAAGGTGGAAGCGGACGGTCAGATCAACGATGACTACCGCATCGACTATCTGCGCGCCCATATCGAAGAGATGAAAAAAGCGGTGATTGAAGACGGCGTAGACCTGATCGGCTACACGCCGTGGGGCTGCATCGACTGCGTGTCGTTCACCACCGGCGAGTACAGCAAACGCTACGGCTTCATCTACGTCGACAAACACGACGACGGCACCGGCACGCTCGAACGTTCGCGCAAGAAGAGCTTCGACTGGTATCGCCGGGTGATCGCCAGCAACGGCGAACAGCTGTAACCGCACGCAGGCAATCAGGTGGCTCTGCTCGCCGCACGCCGCCCATGCCTCACGGCATGGGCGTTTTCGCTTATAGTGCCGGGAATGGCGCCCCGACATAATTCTCCGCCAGCATCGTCATGGCGCTGCGCGATTTCACCGTGTACTGCAATTCTGACAGTTGCAGCCGATGCTCGAAAGGCGTGTCGTCCCGACGGGTATGCAGCATGTGGGTCATCCACCAGGAAAAATGCTCTGCGCGCCAGACCCGCTGCAAGGCGGTGTCGCTGTACTCGTCCAGCCGTTGCCAGTCGCCTCGCCGGTAAAACGTTTCCAGCGCCTGGGACAACAGGCAGACATCGGCCATCGCCAGATTCAGCCCTTTGGCGCCGGTCGGCGGCACGATATGCGCCGCGTCGCCCGCCAGCAGCAGGCGTCTGTAACGCATCGGTTCTGTAACGAAGCTGCGCATGCCGACCACGTTTTTCTGGAAGATACGGCCCTTTTTCAGCGCCCAGCCTTCATGGTTTTCCAGCCGCTGTTCCAGTTCGTGCCAGATGCGGTCGTCCGACCATTGATCGACCTGTTCCGCCGGATCGCACTGAAAATACATGCGCTGTACACCGGCCGAACGGGTGCTGATCAGCGCAAAGCCGCGCGGATGGCAGGCGTAGATCAGCTCATCGCTGGAGGGCGGCGCTTCGACCAGAATGCCGAACCAGCCGAACGGATAGATGCGGGTGTAATCCTGCCGCAGCCCGCCGGGCATCGCCGCGCGGCTGATGCCGTGGAATCCGTCGCATCCGATGACGAAGTCGCAGCGGAGCCGGCGCGGCTGGTCTGCGTGACGGTAGTGAACCTCGGGCTGCGCGCTGTCCAGCGCCTTCAATTCAACCTGCTCCACCTCGAAAAACAGTTGCCCCTGCGCCGCCACACGCGCGGCGATCAGGTCTTTCAAGACTTCGTGCTGGGCATAAACGGTGACGGCGCGGTCGGTCAATCCCGCCAGATCGATGCGGTGCTGACGGCCACCGAATGCCAGCCGGATGCCCTGATGCCGCGCCCCTTCCCGCCGCATCCGCTCTCCCAATCCGACCTGGTTGAGCAGATCGACCGTCCCTTGTTCGAGCACCCCGGCGCGAATGGTCGATTCCACCGCCGCCCGGCTGCGCGTTTCCAACACCACCGATTCCACGCCATGCAGATGCAGCAGATGAGACAACATCAAGCCGGCCGGTCCGGCGCCGATTATCGCAACCTGTGTGCGCATAGTATTATTCCCTCACAGCATTTTTATTGAGCGGCGCCGGCAGCGCCGGGTAGCCGGAAAGGTGCTTGGCGATCAACGCCAGCGCCGCGATCAGCGCCGGGATAGCCAGCAGTGTGAATATGGTGCTGAACGACAGCTGCATCTGCATCAGCGCACCACCGCTCATCGCCCCCAGAATGCCGCCAAAACGCCCGAGACCGAGCATCCATGCCACGCCGGTCGCCCGGCTCTGGGTGGGATAAAATCCGGCCGCCAGGGCCGGCATGGATGACTGCGCGCCGTTCATGCAGGTGCCGGCGATGAACACCGTGATCGCCATCAGCGGCGGGTAGGCATAGACAAAGCCGATGATGCCGACGAACAGGCCGGTGAGCAAATAGCCGACGGCCACCACCTTGTGCGGGTTCATGCGATCCATCAACCAACCGATAATCAATACGCCGAGCCCCCCGCCGAGCGGAAACAGCGCGGTGATCAGCGACGCCTGCGTGACGGAAGCGCCGGTTTCACGGATCAACAGGGGCAGCCAACTGGTCAGCAGATAGAAAATCATCAACCCCATAAAGTAAGTCAGGCACAGCATCAAGGTGCCCAGCAGATAGCGACGGGAAAAAATCATCCCCAGCGGCGAGGCCGCCTTTATCTGCCCCTCTTCCTGCAACATGAAATGCGGCGTCTTTGGCAGTGGCGCAATGCGCTTCAACACTTTGGCGATGCGTTCTGCGGCATAGCCGCGCGCAACCATAAAGCGCGCGGATTCGGGCAAGGCGGCGATCAAGACCAGCGCCAGCAGCAGCGGCATGACGCCACCCAGAACCATCACGCTCTGCCAGCCGAAATGCGGGATCAGCCAGGCGGAAGAAAAGCCGCCCAGCGATGAGCCGAGAGGAAAACCGCAAAACATCAGATTCACCATCAAAGCCCGGCAGCGCTGAGGCGCATATTCCGACATCAGCGTGGCGGCATTGGGCATGGCCGCCCCCAATCCCAGCCCCGTCAGGAAACGCAACAGCGTCAGCGTCGACAGCGAGCCGGCGAAGGCGGTCAGCAAACTGAAGCCGCCGAACAGCAGCAGCGAGATCACCAGCACTTTCTTACGCCCGATACGGTCCGCCAACGGCCCGGCGGCCAACGCGCCCACCGCCAGGCCGACCAAAGCAGCGCTCATCACCGGCCCCAGAGAGGTTTTTTCTATTCCCCATTCCTGCACCAGCGACGTGGCAATGAAACCGATAATGGCGGTATCGAAGCCGTCCAGCGCTACCGCCAAGAAACACAAAACCAGTATCAACCACTGGTAGCGAGAAAATGGCTGGTCATCGATAAACCCTCGGATTTCTACGTTGTTATCGTGTGGCATGGCTTGCTCCTCAGGGGGTGCGGCAACCCTCACCGCACAGAACAGCCGGTTGCGTACCGGCAAGAGGGTTAATTTGTGCGATTATCGGAACATAGTTCGTTAATCGACAATTAAATCAAACCACCCCACGGCGAATGCTTCAATATTGTTAAAACAATAAGCGTGCGATAAACGAACATCAGAGGACGGTAAATAAAATAATTTTATTTACTATTAATTGGATGTAGTTGTTTTTTCCGTTACCACAGAATGAGGGTTTGTGATTCAATTAACATTTTAGAAACATTGGCGCTAACCTGTTTGGCGCTGACCATCGGCCTGAAGGCACAGACGTTTTTCGAACGGCGCTCGCCCTCTAAAAAGGGAGCGAGCGCAAGAAACGCCCTTATTGACTCAGAGACGCCTGCCCGGCGGCGAGGTACTTCGCCATTTCCGCCGGCGGCACCATGCCGCCACCGGTCGCCCACACCAGGTGCGTCGCCTGCGTCAGGCTCTCTGTGCTCACGCCTTGCTCGCTGAGCTGCCGCGCCTGGGCCGCAACGCGCCACGGCCCGGCCATGCCGGCCAGCGCGGACGGCTCCAGCTGGATATGCTCGTGCTTGTCCAACAGCCCGAGCAGCGCAAACATCTCTTCGTCGCTCAGGGTGTAAAATGCGCTCAGCAGGCGCTCCATCGCCCGCCCGACAAAGCCGGAGGCGCGTCCCACCGCCAGCCCGTCCGCCGCGGTGCGGTTATCGATGCCAAGATCCTGTACCGCAATGCCGTCGTGCAGCCCGCTGTAAACGCCGAGCAACATGCAGGGCGAATGGGTCGGCTCGGCGAAAACGCAGTGAACATGGTCGCCGAAGGCCAGCTTGAGGCCAAACGCCACGCCGCCCGGCCCACCGCCGACGCCGCACGGCAGATACACGAACAGCGGATGCTGTGCGTCCACCACGATGCCCTGTTGGTCAAACTGCCGCTTCAGGCGGCCGCCGGCCACCGCGTAGCCGAGAAACAGGGTTTGCGAGTTTTCATCATCGATAAAGAAACAGCGCGGATCGCTCGCCGCCTGCTTGCGCCCCTGCTCGACCGCCACGCCGTAATCTTCGGCGTACTCCACCACCGTGACGCCGTTGTCGCGCAGCTTTTGCTTCTTCCACGCCCGCGCGTCCGCCGACATGTGGACGCTGACGTCAAACCCCAGTCGGGCGCTGATGATGCCGATAGAGAGCCCCAGGTTGCCGGTCGAACCGACGGCGATGCGGTACTGGCGGAAGAACTGGCGAAACTCGTCGGAAAACAGCCGGGCGTAGTCGTCGCCGATCTGCAGCAGCCCCGCCTCCAGCGCCAGCGTCTCCGCGTGCGTCAGCACCTCGTAAATGCCGCCGCGCGCCTTGATTGAGCCGGAGATCGGCAGATGGCTGTCCTTTTTCAGCAGCAGCTTCCCGCCAAGCCGCAGCCCATAGCGCAGGTCCAACGCCTGCTGCATGGCGGGGATCGCCACCAGCTCGGATTCGATGATCCCCTTTGTCGGCCGGGTTTCCGGGAAGGCCACGGCGAGATAAGGCGCAAAGCGCGCCAGGCGCTGCTCCGCGGCGACGACGTTGGCGGCGGTCAGGCCGACATGGGGCAAGCCTGCGGCCAGCGTTGTCGCGCGCGGATTGAACCAGGTGATAGGCTCGAGGGCGACCATTCGTTGCAACAGCGGGTGCTGCGCAACCCACGGTTGAATCTGTGATTTTTGCATAAGTGTCCCTGACTGATTTGGCGTTGCCGTCACCATGCCGCGAACGCCGGCGGCTGACAAATGATAAATACTGAGCTTGAGATGCAACAGATTGATGCAAGCGCGGCGCTACCCGGCCGCGACGCCAAACCAGATCAGAATACCCGCCACGCCCGGCAAAATCGGCGCACCGCCGGTTTTCGCGGCGATGCCGCCGGGAATGCCGAGGGAAACCAGCGCCGATGCGTTAAGTGCTGCGCTCTCGATGCATCTTTTATCCGCTAACCCCGCGCCGCCGCTTCCAGGCCGGCGATGTCGATTTTGCCCATCAGCAGCATCGCTTCCGTGACCCGCCGCACGCGCGCGGCGTCGGGATCGTTCATCAGTTCGGTCAGGCGCCGCGGCACGATCTGCCAGCACAACCCCCAGCGATCGCGCAGCCAGCCGCACTGCTCCGCCTCGCCGCCCACGCACAACGCGTCCCACAGCCGGTCGACCTCCGCCTGATCGTCGCATTCCACCATCACGGAGAAGCTGTGGTTGAACGGATCCAACGGCCCGGCTTCGATCGCCGCATAGCGCTGGTCGCCCAGGGTGAAGGAAGCCAGCTTCACGCTGCCGGCCGGGCCGCTCGGCGTATCCGCCGGCAGATCGGAAAACCAGTTCACGGACGAACCGGGGATCAGCGCGACATAGCAATTCAGCGCCGCCTCCATGTCTTTTTCAAACCACAGATGTTGCGTAATTCTGGCCATCTGCGCCTCCTTCAGGTATCGAGGATCGGCGCGAACCCGCCAAAGATCATGCGCTTGCCGTCAAACGGCATCTCGCCCAGCGCCTTCATGCGCGGATCGTTCATCATTTTCTCGTTGGCGGCGTCGCGCACCGCCTTGGAGGGGTACTCTATCCAGCTGAACACCACCACTTCGCCTTCCTGCGCCTTCACCGCGCCGCGAAAGTCGGTAAGTTTGCCGTCGGGCACATCATCGCCCCAGCACTCCACGACGCGCGTGGCGCCAAACTCTTTAAACAGCGGCGCCGCTGCGGCCGCCAACCGGTGATATGCCTCCTTATTGGCGGCCGGCACCGCCACTACAAACCCGTCTACGTATTTCATTCTGATATCCTCTTGTCTGATTAAGGACAGTCGGTTCAGCGCGGGCAAAGTAGTCCGCGCCCCCTACCAGTTTAGACGGCGAGCGTGCGGCACGGATCGGAAGTTCAGCGGTCAGGATCGTTCGGCGGGCAAGATTCCGGCGTGGCGACCCGGTTACGGCCGGCGTTTTTCGCTTTGTATACCGCCAGATCCGCCAGTTTGAGCAGGTCGGCCAGGCTGTGGCCGGAACCGCCCGGGCAGGTTACCATGCCGATGCTGACGGTGATCTGCAGCGGATGGCCGGCTGGCATGGTGATCGATTCCGCCTCAATGCGTTGCCGCAGCCGTTCGGCCAGCTGCACCCCCTGCTGCGGCTGGCCGAGCGTCGAGACGATGGCGAACTCTTCCCCGCCCATGCGGCCGAACAGATCATCGACGCTCAGATCGGCGGCAATCGCACGGGTAAACGCCATCAGCGCCTGATCGCCACCGGCGTGGCCGAAACGGTCATTGATCGATTTGAAGTAATCGATGTCGAGCATCATGACGCACACCAGCTCGCCTTTCTGGTCTATCACTCGCTCGCCGCGCTGCATAAACGCATTGCGCGTCAGCACGTGGGTCAACGCATCGTGACTCGCCACGTGCTCCAGCGTGCGCAACAGCGCGTTGCGCGCATAGTTCATGCTGGCGACGGCAATCGGCCCCAGCGCCAGCAGCGCGATGCCCAAACGCATCGATACCGTGTTCTGCAGCACCTTCATGTCGAGCGTGGTGCTCAGTAACCCGAAATCGATCGCCAGATGGCACCACAGCACATAAACCAGCACCGCGATCATGGTGCTGAACAGCGAAAAGGACATCGCCAGCCACAGCAGCACCGGCATGGGAAAGATCACCGCGCCGGGGCCGCCGATCAGCACGCTGCAGACCGCCGCCAGCGCCAGCAGCGCCAACACCGCCATTTTCCGCCCCGCCTGCGGCCATTGGCTGCGCTGCGTCAACATGGCGCAGGCCACGCGCAGGCGATAGCGCCAATCAGCGGGAAACACCAGAATAAACGGCATCAGCGTGACGTAGTTGGTGAATTCGGACGAGAACCACAGCGCCAGCGAGGTTAAATAGGGCCTGCCGAACAGCCACTGCGAGACTCCCGCGCCCACTACACCGGTCGCGGCGGCGGCGGCCAGGCAAATACCGAACAGGTACATGCTGGAGGCGCCGCGCTGCAGCATGCGCGCCGGCGGGGACAGCCGCATGAACATCAGATACCCCACCACCACGCCGGTCAGATTGGCGGCGTTCAGCAGCAACGCCTTTTGCAGCGAGCTGCCGGTCAGCAAATCCGCCGCCAGATACCCCAGCACCGCCATGCCCCAGCCGGCGCGCGTAGCCCACTGCGGGCAGCGCACCAGAACCGCCAGCAGTACGGCGTTGACCGGCCAGAATACCGCCAAAAATCCGACGGGACGGCTGACGATGCCCAGCAGGCAAGCCGCGAACACCAACAAAAAGACGGTGAGTGCGGGCCAGATTTTCCGGGTATCGGACAACGAGGTGGTTTGCATCTTGGATCCAGAGACTTCTGCTGTGTAAGGTGACAATCTGTTCGTGTCACAACCGTCGACGATGAGGAGAAGATAAGCGGCCGACCCACCTATTATTGCCAGTTTTAGCGGCCCGAGCACCTGTTTATTCATCAAGGGAAAATATATTTGTGTATCAATGTATTGACGGCTGTTGCTCGTCTGGCGCAGAAACTGCTGAAGCAGCCGCGCCCCAGACGGCCTGACACCGGCAAAAACCGCCGTCTTGTTCCTAAAAAGTAAAATAAGATTGGGCGATGTGCGGAGACATTTATAGTTGGAAATATTTATCGATACCAAGAATAGTTCTTCTTAACACTCATTGAAGGCTACACCAGCGAGAAAATCCATCAGCGCACGGTTGAACAACGCCGGCCGCAGCAGCGACGCGAAGTGACTGGCGCACGGCAGCGCCGCCAGACGCGCGCCGTCATAGTTGACACAGCCCTGCCTGGAAGCGGGTCAACTCGTCGTCGGTTTGCATCTTTTCCTCCTCATTCGCCGACGTTGTGCGCCAACAAGACATCGAAGGATGTATAGATCGCACCGGCGAGCGGTGCCGTTCGCTTTCCCGACATATACTTAAGGGAGGAATCGCAATGGAGGACGGTGAGATGAAGAAGATTACTCTCGTGTTTTTGATGCTGATGCTGAGCGGGTGCATCGGCGGCGGTAGCGGCCCGTCGAATGCGCCTTCGGCCTCGCCGAATGAGCCTTATACCTGCACCAAATCCAGCGCCAACAGCGACTGTTCGCAATCGGTGGAGCCGTCGATGTACTAGCCGCATTCGGCGGGCCGTCGCTTAACGGCCCGCCGCCTCAAGGCTGAACTAGGAGGAGTGTTCCTCTTCGTTGGCCTGATATCGCGTCGCCTGCTGCTTCATAAACACCACTTCCTGCGGGCTGGACAGGCTGACACGCTGGGCGCGCAGCAGCTTGAGGATGTTGAACAGCAGTTCGCTCTTGGTCGCGCCGACCATGCGCGGGCTCGGCACATAGCCGGTCACGCTCAGGATAATGCCGTCCGGCCCCAGCTGGCTGAAGCGCACGTAAGGCGCCGGCGTTTCCAGGATGTTTTCGTATTCGTGGTAAGCGTTAAGCAGAATATTGCGCACCTGCTCCGGATCAATGTCGGTCGGGAACGTCAGCGCGATGGTCACCACCCCTTGCGCGTTGCCCATGGTGGCGTTGCGCACGTTCTGCGAGATCAGCTGCGAGTTCGGTACGATCATGGTGGAGCGGTCGCTGAGCTGGATTTCGGTGGCGCGCACGTTGATGCGCCGCACGTCGCCTTCCACGCCGCCGATGCCGATCATATCCCCCACCTTCACCGGGCGCTCGGTCAGCAGGATCAGGCCGGAAATAAAGTTCTTCACGATCTCCTGCAAACCGAAACCGATGCCGACCGACAGGGCGCTGACGATCCACGCCAGGTTGCTCCACTGGATGCCCAGCGCCGCCAGGGTGATCAGTATCACCAGCACATAGCCGATATTGCTGAACAGCGTCACCAGCGAGGCGCGGATGCCGACGTCCGAGATGGTTTTCGGCAGCAGTTCAGATCCCAGCCAGCGCCGCACCGCGCGCAGAATATAGATGCCGATCGCCAGGCAGATCACGGCGTTGAGCAGGTTGCCGGGCACGATGTTGAAACGCTGCAAGCCTTCACCGGTCAGGATGGAGACGATTTTCTCCATCAGCGAACCCGGCGTGGTGCTGCCGAACGAGCCGTTGAACAGCGAGACAATCATCAATAGCAACAGCGAACATTTGGCCAGCGCCGTGGTGATGATCGCCATCTGCTCCAAATGGCGATCCTTGAAGCTGAGCGTTTTTTTCAGCATCTTGCCGCTGACGGTCTGCGGCGAAAACAGCGCGGCGCACAAATCGGTGGCGAACAGCACCATAAAATAGAACGCCATCAGCACCAGCACCACCCAGATCAGTTGGTAGGTCAGGAAGCGGGCGAAGGCGATGTAGCCGATAAGCAGGGAAAACAGGATCACCACCGAACAGACCAGGGTGACGAGGTGCACCAGCCCGCTGACCAGCGTGCGTTTTTCCAGGTGCGCGCCCTGCTGTTCCAGCCGGCGCCGAATGCGCTGGCCGCGCAGCGGCGCCGCCAGCAACACCATGCCGATCAGCCCCGCCACCAGGCCGTTGCCGAAGATGGTGGTGGCCAATGAAGCGCTGACGACGTTGTTGATCAGCTCCACGGTGCCGAACGCCAACGCCAGACCGGCCAGCAGCGGCGAGAAGTAACGCAGCCCGGCGGCCACCTCGTTATCCATGGAAGCCAAGCGCCACGACGGGCGATTCAGCGACAGCGCCGCACGCCCCAGCCCGGCGATCAGCGCGCAGAAAATCCCCAGACGGTTGAAGCCTTCGGCGAAGTCCTCCAGCATCACCGGCAGCGGTTGCACGCGAACAAAGACGTAATACAGCAGGTTCAGCGCGATAGAGGTGGTGATCACCGTCACCACCACGGTGACGAGCGCCATAAAGCTGCGGCGCAGACGCCCGTCCGGCAGGAAACGGATGCTGACCCAGGCGAGGAAACGCTCGGAGAAATAGCGCCCCCAGGACCAGACAATCACCGCCAGCGCCAACAACGCCAGCGTGCCGTAACGCCACTCGTCCTGCCAACTGGCATCCCAGGCCGCTTTCATCTCGGCGTTGAACTGATCCAGCCGCTGCACGTCATTTTCGGACGGCTGCAGCACCGGCGCCCAGAATTTGATGCCCAGAATGCTGCCGGTATTCAGCGCCAGCTGGGTTTTAAACGCCACCCGGCGCAGATCGCCGATCTGTTGCCCGAGCTCGAAGGCGCTGGTCTTGATGGCCTGAGCGCGTTTTACCGCATCATCCAGCTGTTTCTTGCTGTTGTTCAGCGCGTTGCGCTGCTGGGCCACCGCCGGGGTTTCCGGCAGCGCGCCGGCCGCCGGGGCCGGCCCCAGGACGTCCAGCTGCGCTTTCAGTTTGTCCTGCTCGGGCTGCAGATCGGTGGCGAGCTTTTCCATGCTGGCGACCAGATCGTCGGTCGCCAGCCGCAGTTTGCTGAGCTGTGTATCGGTGGTCGCTTTGGAAACCAGCTGCTTCATGCTGTCCAACTGCTTTTGCGCGGCTTTCAGCTGCGTAGCGGGATCGGGCGCGCTTTCGGCGGCGGGATCATCCTGGGCGGCGGCGACGGCGCCGAACGGCGTCAGTTGCAAACCAAACAGCAATAACAACAACAGCAGGAACGGGCGAGACTTTAACATAAATTCAGTGCTCAGCATCATTATCTGATAGACAGACGAACAGGCGGCGGATGAACCGTCGCTTAACCATAAACGCTAATTATAATAGCTGCTTAATGTCGGCCGAAATACAGTAATTATTCCCATTGTGTGCCACGCGCGCGCGCCCTCCTTAGCCTGCTGATTATTCAGGCGCTTTTACACTGGCGATACGGCACAAGGCGCTCTATACTCCAGCCACCGATTAACCTGCAACCAATAAAAGGAGACTTACTATGCTGACGTGTGAATTGTTTTTTCACTCACACTTCTTTGGTAATCGTCGCCGCTCAAGCATTACCGGTATCGTGCTGCGATAACCCAGCTTGAGCGAAGCTTACTAAAATCCAGGATCTTCCCTCCGGCTTACCGGGTTGTCGTCAGCGATGTTTGACGATAGGCATTGTCATGCCTGTAACTCTTGAGTAAGCAATGAGCACACTACTGTCTGCACAATCTGTCGGTTACGACAACGCGTTCGGCGTCCTGCTGAGCGAGATTTCCTTCACCCTGAAAAAAGGCGATCGCATCGGTTTGATCGGCGACAACGGCTGCGGCAAAAGCACCCTGCTGCAACTGCTCAGCGGCGCCCTGCCCATCCACAGCGGAACGGTGACATTGTCACAACAATGCCTGATGGCGCGCATCGAACAACACTTGCCGCCCGAGCTGCACGCCTGCACTCTGCTGGATGCGGTGCTGGCGCGGCTTCCGGCGAGCCAACACCTCAGCGAACGCTGGCGCTGTGAAGCGCTGCTCGCCGAGCTGGGGTTTGAACCGGCGAGCTGGACGTTGACCGCCGGCACCCTCAGCGGCGGCCAGCACACCCGCCTGCTGCTGGCGCGCGCGCTGATCCGTCAGCCCGATCTGCTGCTGCTCGACGAGCCCAGCAACCACCTGGATCTGCCCACGCTGCTGTGGCTGGAGCAGTTCTTGCGCAGCTGGAACGGCAGCTTCGTGCTGGTGTCGCACGATCGCTATCTGCTCGATCAGGTGACCAACTGTACCTAGATCCTGCGCGACAAAACGCTGCAGTTTTTCCGCTTGCCCTGCTCCGCCGCGCGTCAGGCGCTGGCTGAACAGGACGCTGCGGACGAGCACCGCCGTCGGGCCGAGCAAAAAGAGATAGACCGGGTGGAAAAAAGCGCCAAACGTCTGGCGACCTGGGGCAAGGTCTATGACAACGAAGATCTGGCGCGCAAAGCCAAGCAAATGGAAAAGCGCGTCGATCGGTTGAAGGAAGAACAGACCACCCTGACCGCCGGCAGCCCGTGGCGGCTGCGACTGCAGGGAGAGGCGCTGGACGCCGATCGCCTGCTGGCGCTGCCGCAATGGGCCGTGCGCCCGGCGCCGGAGGCGCCGGTGCTGTTCAGCCTGGCACATCTGCGGGTGAAAAGCGGCGATCGCATCGCCATCGTCGGGCGCAACGGCTGCGGCAAATCGTCGCTGCTGCGCTTGCTGTGGCAGGCGTATCAGCAGCCCACGGAACGCCCGGCGCTCTTCCACCCGCGCGTGCGCATCGGCTATTACGATCAGAGCCTGCAACAGCTGCGCGATGAAGACACGTTGAGCGAAGCGCTGGCGCAGTTTGCGCCGCTGACCGAGGAACAGCGGAAAATGGCGCTGATCGGCGCCGGCTTCCCTTACCTGCGCCATCATCAGCAGATCCGTTCGCTGAGCGGCGGCGAGCGTTCGCGGCTGCTGTTCGTCGGCCTGACGCTGGCCAACCATTCGCTGCTGCTGCTGGACGAGCCCACCAACCACCTGGATATGGCGGGCAAAGAAGAGTTGGCGGAAACGCTGCGCCAGTTCGCCGGCGCCGTCATGTTGGTCACCCATGACCGGATGCTGATCGAACAAAGCTGCAACCGCTTTTGGCTGATCGACCAGCAAAAACTGGAGGAGTGGCACGATCTGGCGCCGGTGTATCAGCGCCTGGCGGGCGAAGCGCCGGCGCTGGCGACGGCGGGCAAGGCCACCGCAGACGGCCCGACGCCGCACGAACGACTGGAAGACGAAGAAGCGCTGTTGGCCGCGCTGTTGGCCCTCGAAAGCAAACTGGAGGACGACCTGGCGCGCAAGCCGAAGCACCAGAAACCGGCGCTGCAGGCGCGCTGGCGCCGCGAGATTGCCGACATCACCGCCCGGTTGAATCTGGGCTAACCCCACAGGCCGCCCTCCGGCGGCCTGTTTTTTGACGGAGTGCGACATAGCATTTTCCCTTGAGCAGGTTACGCGCGCGCAGCGGCCCCCAATGCCATAATGCAGCTGCGCTTTTCATCCCCGCCGCGCTGTTCGACACATTACCTTCATCCTTTTATGGCAGGGTTAACCGATTCGTTCTTTGCTATCGAGCCTGCCATGACTTCACTTTCCCCACGGGACATCGAGGCGCGCTACCGCTTCGCGCGTGAGATCGCCCGCGCCGCCGCCGATCTCGCCTTCAGCTTTTATCAACGGCGGCAAACCCTGGCCATTGACTTCAAACAGGGGCTGCAGGACGTGGTCAGCGAGGCCGATCGCCGCGTCGAAGCGCTAATCCGCCGCATGATCAGCCGCCGTTTTCCCCAGGACGGGTTTCTCGGCGAGGAAAGCGGCAGCGCCGGCGAGAATGCCGCCTGCATTTGGGTCGTCGATCCGATTGACGGCACCGCCTGCTTCCTGAACGGATTGCATACCTGGTGTATCGCGATAGGCGTGGTGATCGACGGCGAGCCGACGATAGGCGTGGTCTACGATCCCAACCACCGCGAGATGTTCCGCGCCTGTCGCGGCGGCGGCGCCTTTCTCAATGGGGAGCCGATCGCTGTGCATGCCGGGCGCAGCGTCGCGGATGGCGTGATGGGCGTCGGGATTTCCCCGCGCGCCTCGGCGGCGGAATTCAGCGGCTTTCTTTGTCGCCTGCTGCAGGCGGGCGGGATGTTCGTGCGCAGCGGCTCCGGCGCGTTGATGACCGCCCAGGTGGCCGCCGGACGGCTGCTGGGCTATTACGAACCGCATATGAACGCCTGGGACAGCCTGCCTGGGTGGGTGCTGACGCGCGAAGCCGGCGGCGTGGCGAATGACTTTATGCACAACGGCGGGCTGCGGCGCGGCAACCCGCTGCTGCTGGCCAACGCGGCGCTCTACCCGCAGTTGGCCGAGCTGATTCACATGCCGGGCTTGATCGGCTCGACGTGCCCTATCGCGCGCGTGATGGCCGGATAAAGCGCGCGCAGCCGGCGCTCGACCCGATCGACCGCATCGTGCGCGGCGGCGATGGTCACCGCCGGCGACACCCGGCAGTGGAAGTTGACGATGATGCCGCCGTCGCTCTTGCGCGCGCGGACGTTGTGTACGTCCTGCACGTTCTCCCCTCGCTCCAGCGCCGACTGCAGGATCCGCCGAATATCGGCCAGCTCCGTCGCCTCGACATCCTCGCTGGTCAGCCAGTGCGGCGTCTGCGGCTCCAGGTGCGTCTCTATCTCGGTGTCTTCACCGATCGCCTGGCGCAGGATCCCCTCTATCTCCGTGGCGATGTCATGCGCCTGCGCCACGCTGGCGTTGGCCGGCACCGCCAAATCCATGCCGATCGCCATGCGCGTCGGCAGCTGCTGCAAGGTCACATTCTGTACCTGCGCGCCGTGGTTGGCGGCGATCGCCCGAATGCGCGTCGCCATGTCTTCATCGCTGCGGGTCTGCGGCACCGCGATGACGGTGAATTCCGCCCTGGCGTAGTGCTCCCGCAGTCGCTCGACGATCTCTTGCTTCAGCGCGTCTATGCGCTCCAGCGGCAAGGTGCGGCACACCGCCACCGTGATCTCGACGAACAGCACCGCGCCGGCATTGCGAATGCGCACGCTGTCGCAGGCCAGCACCGCCGGAAAACGCGTCAGCGTGGCGCGGATCGCCTCAGTAGCCCCGGCGGGCGCGGCATCCATCAGTGAATCGAAGGAGCGTTTACCCAGTTTGATCGCGGCGACAAAGATAAAGCCGGCGACGATCAGCGCGGCGATGGCGTCCGCGCGGCCAAAGCCCAGCAGCACAAACACCATGCCCAGCAGCACCACGCCGGACGAAAGCATGTCGGAGAAGAAATGCAGCGCATCCGCTTCCAGCGCCGCGCTGTCGGTCGCTTTGGCGACGCGGTTGAGCGCCCGCACGCGGAAGAAATCGACGCAGATGGAAATCAACAGCACCGCGATCACCACCGGCGCGGCGACGATCTCATGCGGCTGCCCGAGCAGGCTGCTGCCTGCCTCATAGACAATCCAACCGGCGGCGCCCAGCAACAGCAGCACCTCGAACAGCGCCGCCAGGTTTTCCACCTTGCCGTGGCCGAAGTGGTGATCGTCATCGGCGGGCTTATCGCTGATGCGCACCGCCAACCAGGTGATGCTGGTGGCGATAAAATCGGTGAAAGAGTGGATCCCTTCGGATATCAGGCCAATACTGCCGGTAAAAATGCCGGCGACAAATTTGCCCGTGGCCAGTAACCCGCTGGCGATCATCGAGTTTCTGGCCACGGCCTGTTTTTCATTCTGCATTATGCTGCTCACATTCGGACGGTGATTTATTTTTTTATTTTAGAGGATAATTGCCATACAACGGCGATCAGCAGCATACTGCCAGAGAATGTCAGCATGAGGCTAGTAAGAAAATTGGATTTTCCGGTGGAATAAAAATAAATCTCATTAACGCCAACCGAGATCATTAAAATGGCGTAGAGCAATCCCAGAATAAGAATCGTCATTATTATCAACTCCCGTATCAGGCCGCGCGTTCGGCGCGCCGCTAAAAATCCTCCCCATAATAAATAACGGTTACGGGGAGGATGCATCTAGGCGGATCTTTTGCGTTCATCAATCATCCCATTTGGTGCTCATATAGGCCGCCAACAGGCCCAGTGAGCTGATCATTGCCAGGAATCCCATAAAAATAGTCATGTTTCCCATTGTTTTTTCCTCAGGTTAAATGTTATCGATAAAAGCCCCTCGCGTTAAATATCGGGGTTGGTCGGTATCCATATTTTTTAACGCCCTCCTCTTTTTTGTCACACTCCCGCCCTTTTTAGAGCGGGAACCGTTTAAATCCCCAAAACGTACTGGGCAATTTTGAAATAAATAATCAGGCCGGTGCCGTCGATAAAGGTGGCGATAAACGGCGCCGACACCACCGCCGGATCGATGCCGAGCCGTTTCAACAGCATCGGAATGATCGACGAGACAATCGCGCTCCACACGGTGATCGCCACCAGCGACAGGCTGACCACCAGCGTCACCTCCATGCCGACGCCCATGATCCAGGCGCGCACCCAGGCCGCCAGGCCAATGGTGACGGCGATCAGCAGCGAGGTCGTGACCTCTTTGCGGATCACCGCGCCAAGATTGCGCAGGCTGACCTCGCCCAGCGCCATGGCGCGCACCAACGTCGAGGTGATCTGGGTGCCGCTGTTGCCGCCGGTGCCGATCAGCAGCGGGATAAAGAACGCCAGCGCGATCGCCGCTTCGAGTTGCTCTTCAAACGCCTTGAGCACGTTGCCGGTGTAAGCCTCGGCGACGAACAGCATCAGCAGCCACACCGAGCGTTTGCGCCACAGCGCCCACGGGCTGGTCTCCAGATAAGGCTTGTCCAGCGGCAGGCTCGCGCCCTGGCGCTGCGCGTCTTCGGTGTTTTCAGCCTCGACCAGCCGGGCGATCTCTCGCTCCCCCAGCACGCCGACCAGCGTGTTGTTCGCCACGACCGGCACCACGTCCAGGCCGCCCTTGCCGAGCAGATGCGCCACGTCGTTGCGATCGTCGTCAGGTGAAACCTGAAAATAGCTGTGATCCATCATCACGCCGACCGCTTTATCCTGCTCGTCGCACTGCAGCAGTTTTTTCACCGACAGCGTGCCGCGCAGATGATAATCGTCCGCGGTAATAAATACCCGGGTGGGAATTTCGTCCGTTTTAAGCTGTGAAAGTAAATATTCCCGGGCATGATTGACCGTCATCGTCGCGGGAACGGTAATAAAATCGGCGTTCATATAGCCGGCGACCGATGTCTCGTCGAGAGTTTCAGTCGCGCTCAGCGCCGGAGAAGAATAATGTTGATGTGACTTTATCATTTTGTCAGTCCCTATTTCTGTTTTGAACTTCAACAGCGAATCGCATAGGGGCGTAACCACAGAGGGGGAGTGCAGACTGCCTATCTCCGCGTCCAGGTTTTAGCACTATACAACGTATCCGAATTGTTGCTCGGAAGTTACTTTGGGCTGAACCTTAATCCGATAAAGCCTGTCTTAACCTTGGGCATCTCTCGATGTCGTCAGATCAGTAACCTGTGTTTGTATAGGAGCCTCGCCAAACGAGATACTGCATATAAACTACCGGCGCAGTATAGGCGGTGTTTTATCCGGCGGGAAGAAAAGATTGCCCGTCGTTTATGGAGTATTTAGGATAATTTTATTAAACGCGAATCTATAAAAACGGCTGATATAAATCAGCCGTTTTTTTATTTCTCAGTGCTCGAGAAGGTAGACGTTTTTATCGTACAAGGCGCCCTGGCGGGTAAAGTCGATCCCCTTCACGTAGGGTTTAATGAGCGTGGCGTTGGCCTCGTAGTACACCGGCGCCACCGGCGTATCGGCGGCCAGCACCGCCTCGGCCTGCTGGAAGTAGCGCTGCACCTGCTGCGGCGTCTGCGCCGCCGTCGCCTGGTGCAGAATGCGGTCATAGTCCGGGTTATGGTATTTGGCGCTGTTCTCGCTGCTGTCGGAACGGAACACGTTCAGGAAAGTAGACGGGTCGTTATAGTCCGCCAGCCAGCGGGTAAAGGCCACGCCGTACTGCCCGCGGTTGATATTATCCAGCGTCACTTTACGCTCCTGGCTTTGCAAGCGGGCTTCTACCCCAAGGTTCTTTTTCCACATGGCGGCGGCGGCGATGACGATCTTCTTGATGGTGGCGTCGTTGCTGTACAGCACGGTAAAGCGCAGCGGATTCTCGGCGTTGAAACCGGCCTGCGCCAGCAACTGCTTCGCCTGGGCGTGCCGCTGTTCCGGCGTCCAGCCGGCCGCAGCGCCGGGCTGCAGGCTATAGCCACCCGCCCCCGTTGGGGTAAAGGTCCAGGCCGGCTGTTGGCCGTATCCCAGCACCTTGCCGGCGATAATCTCTTTGTCGAGCGCCAGATTCAGCGCCTGGCGCACCCGCAGGTCGTTAAATGGCGCCTGGCGATTGTTGAAGGCGAAGTAACTGGTGGAGAGCAGCGGATAGGTCACCAGCTGTTGCTCGCCGAGCGTTTTTTTCAGCTGCTGATACAGCTCCGGCGGCGTGGTATACCCCAACTCAACCTCACCGGCGCGAAAACGCGCCACTTCCGGGAAACCCTGTATCGGTAAGAACGTCACCTTGTTGAGCACGGTGTTGGCGTTGTCCCAATACTGCGGATTACGCTCCACCACCACCTTTTCGTTCACCACCCACTGGCTGAGGCGGAATGCGCCGTTGCCGACAAAATGCGCCGGTTGAGTCCAGTTCTTGCCGTACCGCTCCACCACCTTGCGGTTAACCGGCAAGACCGGAAAATGCACCAGCTGCTTGAGCAGGTAGGAATTGGGCTCCGACAGCGTCACCTGCAGGGTGTGCGCGTCCAGCGCCCTGACGCCCAGCTCGCTCGGCGGCTTGCTGCCGGCGTTGATCGCCGCGGCATTCAGCACGTAGGCCGAAGCCAGATAGCTGCCGTACGGCGACGCGGTTTTCGGATCGGTGAGGCGCCGCCAGCTGTAGACAAAATCGTCGGCGGTCACCGGATCGCCGTTCGACCATTTGGCCTGCGGCCGCAGATGGAAGGTCCAGACGTTGCCCTGATGCTCCCATTTCTGCGCCAGCGCCGGGACCGCTTCGCCGTCTTTCCCGACGCGCAGCAGCCCTTCGAACAGATCGTTAAAGATGTAGAACTCCACATTGCTCTCGGCCAGGTTCGGATCCAGCGTCGCCGGCTCATACCCGTTGGCACGCACCAGCTCTTGCACCTCCGCCAGTTTAGCACCCGCCGGCACCTCGGCCGCCTGAGCGTTCGCCGCGTTAAAAGCCAGGAGGATTAAACCAGCCAAAATCTTGCCATTAAATGAATATTTCACGTCGATATCCCTGATTAGTGTTTTATCGCGTTTAATATGCAATGAGGCAGTGGAATAAATTAAATCATTAATCGCTATGAGTCATAACCAAAAGCGGTGTTGAATTTCTTTCATTATCAAAGGAATATCCCTCACCGCGCTTTTCGCTTTCAAACACAATGTGCGTTGCCGTCCTCTACTTGATGTTCACGGTCGTGATACCAAACAGCGGCAGGCCTTTAACCGGCTCTGGGCCGGGTTCCCCCCACACCATTAAGGATTTACCGCTCGCCTGTGCCTGGATCGCCAGATTCACCAGCAATTTCGGATAGGGTTCATTAGCCGCTACCGACAGCGGAAACACGTTTTCGTATAATCCTCCATCGATCGCCATCTCCACATGCACGCAATCATTAGCTACATCGATGACCACGATAGGATTGGTATAAAACGGTCCATTAGACATAGGTACCTCTCTCACGATTTCTTATTGAATATGATTCGTCATTCGCGTTGACAGCCCGTGTTATTAATACCTGAACGAAACGCTGAAGAACGATATGAAAAGACTGAAGAAAAAGAACGCCAATCGATAACAAGACGTCAACATTGCAACAGCTTAATTGCCATTACAGCGTTGACAAGGAACTGATGTAAGTCAAATGTAAATCCACACTTACCCGTCACCTCCATGAATACACTGAGAATATTTACAAAAAAAAGATAATGAAAAAACAATTCAATATAAATCAACGAGATGAAATATAATAACCACTTAATCCATATTAATTAATTGGTTGCAAGAAAAGGTTAACACCAAAATAATAGACAGAAGAAATCAGTAGCATTTCAATTTAAAAATAACATTAAAAACCCCTCTTGATATCTCCATAACACCTAACTACCTTTAAATGGCTTCGAGATATACATGAAGCTGCCGCCGGTTATAAAACCAATAACTGGCGAATGATTGAATCAAAAATAATTACCGAAAGAGCAAACCGGAAATATAAAAACTTGCCGTGAGGATAGGATGCAACGGTCTGCTTGCCATACCGTTTTCCTTCGAGGGCAATGACTATTTCCATTCAGATGCAATTACCTGTCTGGTGGCTAACCGGATTCAGCGTGATATGCACTTCAGACTGACTCAGCAAAAATCACAGGAGTTTACCTATGCCTTCATTGCAAGATATTACGCCTGAACAGGCTAACACATTGAATAAACAATCACGTGACGCCTATAACGCGGAAGTGCAGAGCCGACAGGCGCTGCTCAACCAACATCCGCAATTGAAACCGGCGTTCAACCAGCAAGTGCATCCGCAATCCTTGTGTGGATGCGGGTGCCAACAAAATATCTGCGGCTACTTCAGCTTCCAGGGTTGTGGATGCGGGTGTGGCTGCGCGCCACATGCGGAGACCGTGCAAATTTCCGCACAGCTCGCCAATATTGGTCCCAATGCCCCATCAAGCGGTACATCGGTGCGTTTTATCGGCCAGGCCACCGGCACCGGCTCAGACGGTAACATCAACATCCCGACAATCTATTTGCAAGGCACCGTGCCCGATGCCGAAAATCTGATCGGCGTTCCGTTAACCCTGCAACTGGCCATCAACCCCGGTTCGATCGTCCTGACGCTGCTGGAGAATGGTCGGGTGCTGACCTCTTTGGTTCATCCGCCGCAGTACGCAGGCAGCATCAACGGGCAATTCTTCGGCGTCGGCAACGGTGAGTTTGTGCCGGCGTGACAAGAAGCAAGCCTGACGGGTGGCCGCCTGCGATGGCAGGTTGGCCGCTCACTGTGAGATAACACGTCCCAATTCTATTCAGGCAATCAATACAGATTATTCCAGCCGAAACTTAACTCATCCTTAAGGCAATTCATTTTGTGAGCGATCGTCAAAAATAATTTAATACGAATCGTTTTCACTATCATTATTGATGTTCTTGGCTAAAATCGGCCTGCTTGCGCTTGCCAGGCGATATTCGTTTTCCTCATTCGAACGCTAAAAAGGATAACTGCATGAAGCTGCGTATTTCATCTCTCGGCCCCGTCGCCCTGCTCGCCTCCTCGATGATGCTGGCCTTCGGCGCTCAGGCGGCCTCCGCCGACCAGGGCATCGTCATTTACAACGCCCAACATGAAAACCTGGTGAAATCCTGGGTCGATGGGTTTACCAAAGACACCGGCATCAAGGTCACGCTGCGCAACGGCGGCGACAGCGAGCTGGGCAATCAGTTGGTGCAGGAAGGCAGCGCTTCGCCTGCCGACGTGTTCCTGACGGAAAACTCCCCGGCGATGGTGTTGGTGGATAACGCCAAGCTGTTCGCCCCGCTGGACGCCGCGACGCTGGCCCAGGTGGAACCGCAGTATCGCCCAAGCCACGGCCGCTGGACCGGCATCGCCGCCCGCTCGACCGTGTTCGTCTACAATCCGGCCAAACTGACCGACGCGCAGTTGCCGAAGTCGCTGCTGGACCTGGCCAAGCCGGAATGGAAAGGCCGCTGGGCCGCCTCGCCATCGGGTGCCGATTTCCAGGCGATCGTCAGCGCGCTGCTGGCGCTGAAAGGTGAAAAAGCAACGCTGGAGTGGCTGAAAGCGATGAAAACCAACTTCACCGCCTATAAGGGCAACAGCACGGTGATGAAAGCGGTCAATGCCGGCCAGGTCGACAGCGGCGTGATCTATCACTACTACCCGTTCGTGGACGGCGCAAAAACCGGCGAAAACAGCAATAACATCAAGCTGTATTACTTCAAACATCAGGATCCGGGCGCGTTCGTCAGCATCTCCGGCGGCGGCGTGCTGGCTTCCAGCAAGCATCAGCAGCAGGCGCAGGCGTTCATCAAGTGGATCACCGGCAAACAGGGCCAGGAGATCCTGCGCACCAACAACGCTTTCGAATACGCCGTCGGCGTCGGCGCGGCCTCCAACCCGAAACTGGTGCCGCTGAAAGATCTGGACGCGCCGAAAGTAGACGCCGCGCAGCTGAACGGTAAAAAAGTGGTCGAACTGATGACCGAGGCGGGCCTGCTGTAAGGCAGGCCGGCAAACCGAGAGTTTTTGATCGTTATGTCAAACCTGAGTGCCCACGCCGCGCAGACCGCGCGGCGTTATTCTATTGCCCCCCGTCACCCGCGGCCGGGGGCGATCGTGGTGGCCAGCGCCGTGTTGCTGTCGTTGCTGGCGCTGCTGCCGCTGGGATTCGTTATCGGCGTGGCGTTTGAAACCGGCTGGCAAACGGTCAAAGCTCTGGTTTTCCGCCCGCGCGTGGCGGAACTGTTGTTGAACACCCTGCTGTTGGTGGTGCTGACGCTGCCGATCTGCGCCGTGCTGGGCGTGGCCCTGGCCTGGTTGACCGAGCGCACTACGCTGCCGGGCCGCCGTCTTTGGGCGGTACTGGCCACCGCGCCGCTGGCGGTGCCGGCCTTTGTGCAAAGCTATGCCTGGATCAGCCTGGTGCCGTCGATGCACGGCCTGAGCGCCGGGGTCTTCATCTCGGTGCTCGCCTATTTCCCGTTCATTTACCTGCCGGCCGCCGCCGTGCTGCGCCGTCTGGATCCCGGTATCGAAGACGTCGCCACCTCGCTCGGTTCCCGGCCGCCGGCGGTGTTTTTTCGCGTGGTGCTGCCGCAGCTGAAGCTGGCGGTCTGGGGGGGTTCGTTGCTGATCGCATTGCACCTGCTGGCGGAGTATGGCCTGTATGCCATGATCCGCTTCGATACCTTCACCACCGCAATTTTCGATCAGTTCCAGTCGACCTTCAACGGCCCGGCGGCCAACATGCTGGCCGGCGTATTGGTGCTGTGCTGCCTCGGGCTGCTGTTGCTTGAGGCTCTCAGCCGCGGCCGCGCGCGCTATGCCCGCGTTGGTTCCGGCAGCGCACGCAGCCAAACGCCGCGTCGCCTTTCGCTACCGCTCGCCGCGCTGGCGCTGCTGCTGCCGATTTCGCTGACCGCGCTGGCGCTGGGCGTGCCTTTCATCACCCTGGCCCGCTGGCTGTGGCTGGGCGGATGGGAGGCGTGGCGCAACGCCGACCTGTGGCCTGCGCTGTGGCAAACGCTGTCGCTGTCCGCCGTCGGCGCGTTGCTGATCACGCTGTGTGCCATTCCGATGGCCTGGCTGTCGGTGCGCTATCCAGCCCGGCTGTACCGCGTGCTGGAAGGCTGTAACTACGTAACCAGCTCGCTGCCCGGCATCGTGGTGGCGTTGGCGCTGGTGACCATCACCATTCACAGCTTCCGGCCGATTTACCAAACCGAAATCACCCTGCTGCTGGCCTATTTGCTGATGTTTATGCCGCGGGCGCTGATCAATCTGCGTGCCAGCATCGCACAGGCGCCGGTGGAATTGGAAAACGTGGCGCGCAGCCTCGGCAAATCGCCGGCGCAGGCGCTGTGGAGCACTACGCTGCGGTTGGCGGCGCCGGGTGCCGCGGCGGGCGCGGCGCTGGTGTTCCTGGCGATCGCCAATGAGTTGACCGCCACGCTGCTGCTGGCGCCGAACGGCACCCGCACGCTGGCCACCGGATTTTGGGCATTGACCAGCGAGATAGACTACGTCGCCGCCGCGCCTTATGCGCTGATTATGGTGGCGCTGTCATTGCCGCTCACCTGGCTTCTTTATTCTCAATCTAAACGCACGGCGGGACTATGAGCACGCTCGAACTGCACGGTATCGAAAAATCTTATAACGCCATCAGGGTGCTGGAACGCATCGACCTGCAGGTTGCCGCCGGCAGCCGCACGGCGATCGTCGGCCCTTCCGGCTCCGGCAAAACCACCCTGCTGCGCATCATCGCCGGCTTTGAAATTCCCGACGGCAGCCAGATCCTGCTGCAGGGGCAAGCCATGGGCAAAGGCGGCGGCTGGGTGCCGGCGCATCTGCGCGGCATCGGCTTCGTTCCGCAGGATGGCGCGCTGTTCCCGCACTTTACCGTCGCCGGCAACATCGGTTTTGGCCTTACAGGCAGCAAGCGTGAGAAACAGCGGCGCATCGAGGCGCTGATGGAGATGGTGGCGCTGGATCGCCGTTTGGCCGCGCTGTGGCCGCACGAGCTGTCCGGCGGGCAGCAACAGCGGGTCGCGCTGGCGCGTGCCCTGTCGCAGCAGCCCCGTTTGATGCTGCTGGACGAACCGTTCTCGGCGCTGGATACCGGCCTGCGCGCCGCCACCCGCAAAGCGGTCGCCGAACTGCTGACGGAGGCCAAGGTGGCGTCGATTCTTGTTACCCACGATCAGAGCGAAGCGTTGTCGTTCGCCGATCAGGTGGCGGTAATGCGCAACGGCCGGCTGGCGCAGGTGGGCGCGCCGCAAGATCTCTATCTGCGGCCGGTCGATGAGCCGACCGCCAGCTTCCTTGGCGAAACGCTGGTGTTGACCGCCGAACTGGCGCACGGCTGGGCCGACTGCGCATTGGGGCGCATCGCCGTCGACGATCGGCAACGCAGCGGCCCGGCGCGCATCATGCTGCGCCCGGAGCAGATTCAAATCGGTTTGTCAGATCCGGCGCAGCGCGGCCAGGCGGTGATCACCGGCATCGATTTCGCCGGTTTCGTCTCTACGCTCAACCTGCAAATGGCCGCCGGCGGCGCGCAAATCGAGATCAAAACCGTCAGCCGCGAAGGCCTGCAGCCCGGTTCTCAGGTCAATCTCAACGTGATGGGCCAGGCGCATATTTTCGCCGGTTGACTCACTTAAGACCGGGCCAACGCCCGGTCTCCTCAACGGCAAATTTTGTCGCGACGCGGCTTTTTCGGCGCCAGCAGATAATCCACTACGCTTTCGTCAACGCAGCTGTCGATGCCGTTCAGCGCCAGCGTATGCCCGTCGCGTTCGCGGGTGATCAGCGGGCTTTTAAAGGCGGCGGCCATCACCTGCGCATTGCGGTACGGCGTGGTCGGATCGTAGCGCTGGGCGACGAACAGCAGCGGCGGCAGCGCGGCGGACGCCACCGGCGTGTGCGGCCGATCTTTGCCGCGATACGGCCACAGATCGCACATCTCCAGCGGGTATTCGTGCAGCGGCAGATAGTGGGCATACAAAGCGGCGGTATTGATCTCCTGCCGCTGCCGGCGCAACTGCTGCGGATCGGCCGTCGGGTTGGCGACGTCGGCGCAGGTGATGACGTTCAGGGCGTCATCGGCATCCGGCGAATAGCTTTCGTCGATCAGATCGGAAACCTGCTGCCCGGCGATGCCGGCATCGAGCTGGCGCAGCACGGTGGCCAGCTCGTGCCAGCGCTCCGGCCACAGCAGCAGCGAACGCGTGACCGTCAGCACGTCGTCGGCGGAGATTTCATACCCCGCCGCGGTGACGAACGGCTGCTCATGCAGCTTGCGCAGCAAGGCGTGATAGCGCTGCAGCGCCTGATTGGCGCCGCCGCCCAGCTGGCAGCTGTCGGTTTTGCCGCAGTAGGCGGCGAAGCGCAGGAAGCTTTGCTGGAAACCCCGCTCCTGGTTCAGCCGCTGGGTGAAATCGTCCTCCGCCAGATCCACCACCCCGTCGAGCACCAGCGCGCGCGTTTTCTTCGGAAAACGCTCGGCATACAGCGCCGCCACCTTGGTGCCGTAAGAGTACGCCACCGCCGTCAGCCCCGGTTCGCCCAGCGCGTGGCGGATCGCGTTCAGATCGTTGACCGCTTCGTCGGTGCCGATATGTTGCAGCACGTCCGGGCCGGTCTGTTTGATACAGGCGGCAATCAGGGTGCGCGTCTGGCTTTCCGCACCGGCCACGTCGTTGTCGTCCGGTGACGGGGTTTCGTCGCCTTCGGCCAGCTGGCAGGAGATTTTCGGCGTCGATTGGCCGACGCCGCGCGGATCGTAACCGATGATGTCGTAGGATTTTCGCAGTCTGGCGACGTGGGCGTCGTTGCCCAAATAAGGGTTAATGCCCGGCAGACCCGGCCCGCCGCTGATCATCACCACGCTGCCCTTTTTCGGCCCGGTAGCGGGCAGCAGGGTCAGCGCCAGCCGCACGGTCTGTTCGCCCGCCCGCGCCGCATGAGCAGGAGGCGTAGCGTACGCCAGCGGCGCTTCAAGGTAACCGCAGCGCAGCCCCGGCGGCGGCGGCTCATCGAACCAGCGTTGAAAGCCGCTGTTGAGACAAGATTGCCAACGAATGCCGTTCTCGGCCACCGCGCCGTGAGCCGCAGGCCTGGCCTGGGCGGGCAATGCGGCGGCTGTCGCGGCGAGCAGCGCCAGAATACGCAGTACTGACATGGGGAGTCCTTTCAACGCAACGAATCGGTCAAAGGTTAACGGTACTCGGTTAAACCGCTAGCCAATAGAACACAAAAAACCGCGCGGGTGAAGCCGTCACCGCGCGCCCGGCAAGACTTTTCTTTGCTCAGATTGCTCTTATAACGCACAGAATGCTGCAAAAAGTGCCGTTCACCTGCTAGGCTTAAGGTTCGTTAACCCACAAGGAACAGGAGAGCAGCATGTTTGGAAAAGCGGAAGACAAAGCCAATGAAGCCGCAGGCGCGGTAGAAGAAGCGTTCGGCAAAGCCGTCGATTCGCCGGAGCATCAGGTGCGCGGCGCGGCGCGCAAATACGCCTCCCAGGCCAGCTATGCCGCCCGAGACGCAGCGGACAGCGTAAGAACCCAGGTGGAAGCCAACCCGCTGGCCGGCGTGGCCGTTGCGGCGGCGGTCGGCATCGTTTTCGGCTTCTTGCTGGGACGCAAATAACGGCGAATTCGCCGCTCGACAACAGGCCCGTTACGGGCCTTTTTTTTCGCCCTTTCCTCCACCTGCTTGCTAACTTTCATCTATCACAGCCATCGCTTAAAAAAACCAACGCCTTCAACTACGATTAGTTTGTGACCAGAGCGAGGCTCTGCGATCCGGCAGATAACCCTATGAGGATTATCACCATTATCCATGCTGTTTAAGCCGCTCTCCTTCACGCGGCTAAGAAAGGTTGATTATGGCTCGCACCACCCCTATCGAACGTTACCGCAATATCGGCATCTCCGCGCATATCGATGCCGGCAAGACCACCACCACCGAGCGGATTCTGTTTTACACCGGGGTCAGCCACAAGCTGGGTGAAGTGCATGACGGCGCGGCGACCATGGACTGGATGGCGCAGGAACAGGAACGCGGCATCACCATCACTTCGGCGGCCACCACCTGCTTCTGGAACGGCATGCAGCATAATTATCCGCAGCACCGCATCAATATCATCGACACCCCCGGCCACGTCGATTTCACCATTGAAGTGGAGCGCTCGATGCGCGTGCTGGACGGCGCCGTGATGGTCTATGACTCGGTGGGCGGCGTGCAGCCGCAGTCGGAAACCGTCTGGCGCCAGGCCAATAAATACAAGGTGCCGCGGCTGGCGTTCGTCAACAAGATGGACCGCATCGGCGCGGACTTTTTCCGCGTGCGCAAAATGATGATCGAGCGCCTGAAGGCCAACCCGGTGCCGATCGTTATTCCGATCGGCGCCGAAGACCACTTCAGCGGCGTGGTGGATCTGGTGCGGATGAAGGCCATTCTGTGGGACGAAGCCTCGCAGGGCATGAACTTCAGCTTCGAAGAGATCCCGGCCGAGCTGCGCGATTCGGCGCAGGAGTGGCGCGAAAACATGATTGAGGCCGCCGCCGAAGCCTCGGAAGAGCTGATGGAAAAATACCTCAACCAGGTGCCACTGAGCGAAGAGGAGATCGTCCACGGGCTGCGGGTGCGCACCGTCGCCGGCGAAATCCAGCCGATGCTGTGCGGCTCGGCGTTCCGCAACAAAGGGGTGCAGCGCATGCTGGATGCGGTGATCGAACTGATGCCCTCGCCGCTCGACGTGCCGCCGATGGAGGGCCACGGCGAACACGATGAAATCATCACCCGCAAAGCCGACGACAACGAAAAATTCTCGGCGCTGGCGTTCAAGCTGATGACCGACCCCTTCGTCGGCCAGCTGACCTTCGTGCGCGTCTACTCCGGGGTGCTGGCCAAAGGCAGCAGCGTTTACAACCCGATCAAGGGCAAAAAGGAGCGCATCGGCCGCATCGTGCAGATGCACGCCAACGATCGTAAGGACATCGACGAGCTGCACGCCGGCGACATCGCCGCCTGCGTCGGCCTGAAGGACGTCACCACGGGCGATACGCTGTGCGACCCCGGCGCCATCATCACGCTGGAACGCATGACCTTCCCCGAGCCGGTGATCGCCCAGGCGATCGAGCCGAAGACCAAGGGCGACCAGGAGAAAATGGGCATCGCGCTGCAGCGCCTCTCTTCGGAAGATCCGTCGTTCCGGGTACGCACCGATGAAGAATCCGGCCAGACCATCATCTACGGCATGGGCGAGCTGCACCTGGAGATCATCGTCGATCGCATGCGCCGCGAGTTCGGTGTGGAGACCACCACCGGCAAGCCGCAGGTGTCGTACCGCGAAACCATCCGCAAGCGGGTGGCCGACGTGGAAGGCAAATTCGTGCGCCAGTCCGGCGGTAAAGGGCAATACGGCCACGTGGTGCTGACCGTCGAACCGAACGAACCCGGTAAAGGCTTCGAGTTCTTCGATGAGATCAAGGGCGGCGTCATTCCGGGCGAGTTTATCCCGGCGGTGAAAAAAGGCGTGCTCGAGGCGCTGAACAACGGCGTACTGGCCGGTTATCAGGTGGTAGACGTCAAGGTGCACCTGACCTTCGGTTCTTACCATGATGTCGACTCGTCGGAACAGGCGTTCCGCATGGCGGCGATCTTCGGTTTCAAGGAAGCCTGTCGCCTGGCGGATCCGGTGATCCTTGAGCCGATCATGTCGGTGGAGGTGGAAACGCCGGAGGATTACGCCGGCAACGTGATGGGCGACCTCTCCTCACGCCGCGGTCTGGTGCAGGGTATGGAAGAGATACCGGGCGGCGGCAAGGAAATTCGCGCCAAGGTGCCGCTGTCCGAGATGTTCGGCTACTCGACGACCCTGCGCTCGATGTCGCAGGGCCGCGCCACCTATACCATGGAATTCAGCCACTACGCCGAAGCGCCACGCAACGTGGCCGAAGAGATCATTCACCACAGCAAGCGTTAACCCTCGCGCCCGCCTTCGCGGCGGGCGTCACCCCGGCTTGTCCTCCAGCGCCACCACCACCGGCTGCGGCTTGATGCGCATGGCGTACACCACGCCGGCGATCAGGCAGACGATGCCGGCCAGCGTCAGCAGCGGCGGCCAGGCCTGGCGCAGCAGAAAGGTATAGGCCAACCCCGCCAGAATTTCGAACACGATGAGCGGCCCCACCAACACCGTCGGCAGCCGCTGGCTGGCTTCGTTCCAGCACAGCGCCCCCAGCCAGGAGCAGAACACGCCGATGACCAGCATCAGCGGGATAAACACCTCGGGGCGCGGGCCGAACGGCAAGGCAAACGCCGGTTCGCTCAGCGCCAATTGGCCGCAGACCGCCAGATAGCCCAGCAGCGCAAGCGGCAGCGTCACCAGCCCTTGCGCCGTGGCCCAGGTGGCCGGCCGCTGCGTCGGGTTTTCCCGCAGCCAGCGCGAGTTGCGCAGCGGGAACCAGGTCCAGCACGCCACCGCCAACACGGCCAGCCCCAGGCCGCTGAGATAGCGCCAGCCGTCGACCGGCAGCGCATTGCCGCGCAGCTCGGCGACGTTCACGCACGCCAACCCGCAGACGATCAGCAGCAGCGCCGGCGCCAGCTTGCTCCAGGCCAGTCGCCCGTCGTGCCGGCCGTAAAACAGATTGGCGCAGAGGGCGATCACCACCGGCAGGGTGCCGATGATCATGGTCGACACCGGTGCGCCGGTACGCTGAATGGCGCTGGCCAGGCACAGGTAGTACAGCAGGTTGCCGATGGCCGTCAGCTTGAGCGCCTCCAGCCAATCCTGGCGCCGCAGCTTGCGCAGGCGGCGACGATCGAGCCAGGCCAGCGGCAAGGTGATCAGCCCGAAGGCCAGATAGCGCCCGGTGGACTGCAGCGCGGCGGGATAATCCGGCACCAGCAGCGGGCCGACGAAGATCAATCCCCACATCAGCCCGGCGGCCAGGGCAAACACAACGCCAATGAACATAACGACTCCGACAAACGGCCGGCGCGGCCAACCCGCCCGACAAGACAGCGGCAGAGTAGCGAAAACGCGGGGAGGAATTATTGTAGCAGGTTGCTGTTTTAACCCAATTTCACCTGTTTCTGGAAACGCACCGGCGTGACACCGTAACGATTGGCGAAGGCGCGCGTCAGGTGCGCCTGATCGGTCAGCCCCGCCGCCGCCGCCACCTGTGCGGCGGGCATGCCACGCTCCAGCATGCGTTTGGCCTGCGACAGCCGGATCGCCATCAGCATTTGCTGCGGCGAAACGTGGTATTCGCCCTTGAACTTGCGCAGAAAATGGTACGGGCTGAGCGACACCAGCTCGGCCAGCTGATTGAGGGTCACCGCCTCGGCGAAGTTATCGTGCAGGTAGCTTTTCACCACCTCGAAACGGTGCGCCGCCTCGGCTTTTTCCCGCTGCCCGGTGCGGATATGCGGGTGCAACAGCTCGACAGCCTCCAACAGCAGGCCGTCCAGCGTAAGCGGATCGTCGGTTTGCCACAGCGTGGCGAGAATGGCGGACAGGCGCTGCGCCGCCCGCGGATCGTGGCGCACCGCATCGGTGAACCACTGGCTCCGATCGCCGGACAGCTGCTCCAGCGCCTCGGGCGCCAGATAGAGCATGCGGTAACACCAGCCGCCCGGCGTTTCGGCTTCGCCGGTATGCAGCTCGTCGGGGTTCATCAGTACCAGCGCGCCCGGCGCCGCCAGATGCTGCGCGCCGCGATAGCGGAAACGCTCCGCCCCGGTGTCTACGGTGCCGATAGCGAAGGCGTCGTGGGTATGCGGCTCGAAGGCATAGCGCTCAATGTGCGCCTGATAGAGTTCGACGCCCGGCAGATGCGACAAATGGCGGAACTGCGCGCAATCCTTCTCGAACGGAAACTGTTGCGGTACCCCTTGCACTCGACCTCCTCGTCCGTGCTGACAATCTGCTCAGCATAGCCAAAACATCGCCGGTTGAGTAGCCGCCCTGGCGCTTTCGTGCCCCTCGCCTGGACGATCGCCGCCATTCGGCGTAGGGTTAAGGTCCCTGTCCCTTTCAGGCGCGCCGCATCGCGAAGCTCATCGGCCCCTGACACTCCGCAAACAAGAGGCAACAATGTATCCGGATACTCAACTGTATATCGATGGACAATGGCGCAACGCACTGGCCGGGAAAACCCTGCCGGTCACCAACCCCGCCACCGACGAGGTAATCGGTCAAGTGGCGCACGCCGCCACAGAGGATCTCGATCTGGCGCTGGCCGCCACCGAGCGCGGATTTAACGTCTGGCGCGACACCGCCGCGCACCAGCGCGCCAACCTGATGCGCAAAGCGGCGGCGCTGCTGCGCGAACGCGCCAACGCCATCGCCGCCGTCATGACGCAGGAACAGGGTAAACCGGTGGCGCAGGCCAAAGTCGAAATTCTCAACGCCGCCGACGTCATCGACTGGTTCGCCGGCGAAGCCACCCGCACCTACGGGCAGATCATTCCGTCCCGCGCCCGCGACGTGCAGCAGCAAACCCTCAAGCTGCCGGTCGGCCCGGTGGCCGCCTTCACGCCGTGGAACTTCCCGATCAACCAGATCGTGCGCAAGCTGTCCGCCGCGCTGGCCGCGGGGTGTTCCATCATCGTCAAAGGCCCGGAAGAAACGCCGGCCTCGCCGGCTGAGCTGATCAAAGCCTTCGCCGACGCCGGCATCCCGGCCGGGGTGATCGCGCTGGTGTACGGCACCCCGGCGGAAATCTCGGAATACCTGATCCCGCATCCGACCATTCGCAAGATCTCCTTCACCGGCTCCACCCGCGTGGGCAAGCATCTGGCGGCGCTGGCCGGCCAGCATATGAAAAAGGCCACCATGGAGTTGGGCGGCCATGCGCCGGTGCTGATCTTCGACGACGCCGATCTCGACGCGGCGGCCAAAGAGCTGGCGCAGTCCAAGTTCCGCAACGCCGGCCAGGTCTGTATCGCCCCGACCCGCTTCCTGATCCAGCAAGGCGTTTATGAAGCCTTCGTGGAGAAATTCACCGCCGCCGTGCGTGAACTCAAGCTCGGCAACGGGCTGGAAGACGGCATCACCATGGGGCCGATGGTGCTGGGCCGCAGCGTCGACAATATCGAGGCGCTGGTGCAGGATGCCGTCGCCCACGGGGCAAAAGCCTGCACCGGCGGCAAGCGCGTGGCGGGCAAAGGCAACTTCTTCGAGCCGACGGTACTGCGCGACGTGCCGCTGAGCGCGCGCGCCATGTCGGAAGAGCCGTTTGGCCCGGTTGCCCTGCTGCGCCCGTTCGCCACCTATGACGAGGCGATCGCCGAAGCCAACCGCCTGCCGTACGGCCTGGCCGCCTACGCTTACAGCCGCAACATCGCCACCGTCAATGCGCTGGGGCGCGACGTGGAGAGCGGCATGCTGAGCATCAACCACATCGGTTTCGGCCTGCCGGAAACGCCGTTTGGCGGCGTGAAGGACTCCGGTCACGGCACCGAAGGCGGCAGCGAAGCGATCGAATCCTACCTGGAAACCCGCTTCGTCACCGTCGCCGGCCGTTAATCGCGTGTCGGATGAATAGCCAAAAGCCCCGCGCAAGCGAGTAATGCCGATCGTTTAAGGATCAATTGACCGATCCGGTAGTTGCTGTAAAAAGGGTCCATGGCATCATCATGGACCCTTAAAATGGAACTTTCCCAGGCTCTTGGCATTATCAATTTCACCACACCCGAGCGTGCTCGTTCTCTTTCCGACCTTATCCCCGCTGAATTTATCCAGCAAGCCCTGACGCTTACCGATACCGTCACCCTACGCAAGCGAAAACTCCCTCTTGAATCGATGATTTGGCTCGTTGTTGGCATGGCGGTTTTCTGCAACCGTCCGATAACTGAGATCGTTGGCCTGATGGATATTGTGGACCGAAACGGATGCCCGTTCACTGCCCGCAGTTCGGTTATCCAGCGCCGTAAAACGTTGGGTGAAGACGCCGTGCGTGAACTGTTCGATATCACTCAGCGGCACTGGAATCAGCAGGCGGCACACCCACGCTGGCATGGGCTGAACCTCTTCGCGGTGGATGGCGTGGTCTGGCGTACGGCAGATACTCCGGAGAACAATGCGGCTTTCAGCAGAACCCGTAATCAAAACGGCGAGGCGAACTATCCGCAGGTGAGAATGGTGTGTCTGATGGAGCTGAGCAGCCATCTTATCAATGCCGGCGCCTTTGACAGTGAACAGGTCAATGAAATGGTACTGGCAGCTCAACTGGCAGAAAAAACGCCGGATAACAGTATTACGCTGTTCGACAAGGGGTTCTACTCTCTGGGGTTGCTTCACCACTGGCAGCAGGCCGGTAAGGAGCGGCACTGGTTGCTGCCGCTGAAAAAGAATACCCAGTATGAAGTGCTCCATCGCCTGGGGCGTGGTGATGAGTTGGTGACGCTGAAAACCAGTCCGCAGGCACGAAAGCAGTGGCCGGCACTTCCTGCGACGCTGACGGTAAGGTTGCTGACCCGGAGAGTAGATGGGAAAGAGCGCCAGGTGTTGACGTCGCTGGTGGATCCCTTCCGTTACCCTGGTAATGATATCAGTGAGTTATATAGAAACCGATGGGAAATAGAGCTGGGTTACCGGGAAGTGAAACAAGGGATGCTGGACAGTCGTTGGACGCTAAGAAGCCGGTTGCCGGACCTGGTGAGACAGGAACTGTGGGGGATCCTACTGACATACAACCTGGTGAGGTATCAGATGGTCAACATGGCGAGCCATCTGAAAGGCGATTACCTGC
>NZ_JAVHUX010000021.1:0-91872 GCF_030954545.1 Serratia sp. MF1(2023)
CGAGCACGCTCGGGTGTGGTGAAATTGATAATGCCAAGAGCCTGGGAAAGTTCCATTTTAAGGGTCCATGATGATGCCATGGACCCTTTTTACAGCAACTACCGGATCGGTCAATTGATCCTTAAACGATCGGCATTACCCAAACGGGTGGCTTTTGTGTTTTCGCGCCGATCAATCCAGCTTGGGATGCTGGTCGATCAGGATCTGCTTTTTCTTTTCCAATTCGGCGATCTGCGCGTTGATGTCCTCGACTTTCTGTTCGATGTTGTCGTAGGTCTCCTGCAGCAGCTCTTTCGCTTCTGAGCGATCCGAAGCGGCCGGCGTCGCGCCGCGCAGCGGCTTGTTGGCGGTTTCTTTCATGTACAGACCGGTGATAAGACCGATCACCGCCACCACCATCAGGTAGTAGGCCGGCATGTACAGGTTGCCGGTCGCTTCGACCAGCCAGGCGGCGGCGGTCGGCGTCGCACCGGCGATCAGCACCGAAATGTTGAACGAAATTGCCAGCGCGCTGTAACGGATGTGCGTCGGGAACATCGCCGGCAGAATCGAGGCCATCACCCCGGTGAAGGAGTTGAGCAGCACCGCCAGCACCAGCAGACCGACGAAGATCAGGCCAATCACGTTGCTGTTGATCAGAATGAAGCACGGGATCGCCAGCGCCAACAGGCCGATGCTGCCGCCGATAATGAACGGCTTACGGCCGATGCGGTCGCTGGTCAGGCCGATCACCGGCTGTACGAACAGCATGCCGATCATGATGGCGATGATGATCAGAACGCCGTGATCTTCCGAGTAGTGCAGGTTATGCGACAGGTAGCTCGGCATGTAGGTCAGCAGCATGTAATAGGTCACGTTGGTGGAGATGACGATACCGACGCACACCAGCAAACTTTTCCAGTGTTTGGCCGCGATCTCTTTGAACGAGGTTTTCGGCGGATTTTCGATGGCGTTGCGGTCATCTTTTTCCATCTTGTCCACGTGCTGCTGGAACGCCGGGGTTTCTTCCAGCGCATGGCGCAGATAGAGACCGATCAGGCCCAGCGGTGCGGCGATGAAGAACGGGATACGCCAGCCCCAGTCGAGGAAGTTGGCTTCGCCGACGATGCTGGAGATCAGCACCACCACGCCTGCACCCATCACAAAGCCGGCGATGGAGCCGAAGTCTAACCAGCTACCCATAAAACCGCGTTTGCGATCCGGCGAGTATTCGGCGACGAAGATCGCCGCACCGGAATATTCACCGCCGACGGAGAAGCCCTGCGCCAGTTTGGCCAGCAGCAGCAGGATCGGCGCCCAGATGCCGATCGACGCATAGGACGGGATCAGGCCGATACAGAAGGTGCTGACCGCCATAATGATAATGGTGATCGAGAGCACTTTCTGGCGACCGAACTTGTCGCCCATGGCGCCGAAGAACAGGCCGCCGAGCGGACGCACCAGGAAGGGCACGGAGAAGGTCGCCAGCGCGGCGATCATTTGCACGCCGGGAGAGGCGCCTGGGAAGAAGACCTGGCCAAGCGCATAGGCGACAAAGCCGTATACGCCGAAGTCGAACCACTCCATCGCGTTGCCCAGGGCCGCCGCGGTGATCGCCTTCTTGAGTTTGCTGTCATCGATGATGGTGATGTCGTTAATGTGCATCGGTTTATGTCGTTTTTTTCTTAACTTCATATAATCATCCCTTAATGAATTATTCGTTGTTCGTGAAAGCGTAATCTCCGTTCACTGTTGTTTTCGAGTTATCAAATCGGCTAATCGAATCGCGGTTCAAGACGATTCATTATCCACATTTAAGTTGGGATGTGGATCACAAAATATCGTCGTTTATGCCAAGGTTATGTCATTTAGGTGACTAATTATTTTGCATCTATATCTTGCGCCGATCAAATCCAGCAGTTTAACTTAAGTGTTTGCACCGATTTGGTGCGAGAATGGTCTAATAATTGTGCGATTTGACGGTTTTTCGTCTGATTAGGAATGTTTGAAGTATAGAGAGTACGGGAGATAAAACAGGAAAAATTGATGTGTTCACCGCTAAAAAATCACCTGGCCGGAGGATGGCCAGGCTGTTTGGTTTAGGGTACCGACGAACCGCCGAATTCCAGATAGATTTTCGCCAGGTTCTGGTACTGCGCGAAGCGGTTCTCGTCCACCGCCAGTTCCGCCTGACGGCGCTGCTCCTGAGCATTTAGCCAGTCGGTAATGGTGACGGCACCCTGCCGGTAACGCACCTCGTTCAGCCGCTCCGATTTGCGCGCCAATGCCAGCGAGGCCTGCAGCTGCGTCTCTTGCGCCCGCAGCTGTGCGCGCAGCGACAGGGCGTTGTTCACATCGCCCATCGCCTTGTACAGCGCCTGCCTGAATTCCAGCACCTGCTGTTCGTAGTCGTTACGGGCGATCTTGATATCCACCCCCATTTGCCGCCATTGCAGGAACGGCAGCGTCAGGCTGGCACCGAGGCTGCCCGTCGGGTTGCGCAGGAACTCCAGCAGCGCGCTGCTGCTGGCGCCCAGCGAACCGGTCAGGCTGAACGCGGGATAGTACTGCAGACGTTTCTCGTCGACGTTGGCCAGGGCGGCGCGCAACCGCAGCTCTTTGGCGCTGAGATCCGGGCGCCGGCTCAAGACGCTGGCGGGAATGCCGGTGCTGATCTGCGGCATCGCCGTCGTCGGCAGGCGTGCGGGCGCGATGGTGGCCTGGCCTGAAGGCGCGCCCAGCAGCACCGCCTGTTCGTTCAACGCCTGTTGACGCTCGTGTTGCAGCGTCAGCAGCCGGCTTTCCTGCGTCAGCACGTTCTGTTCCGCGTTCACCACGTCCAGCGCCGAGATGCTGCCGGCCCGGTAGCGGGCGTTGGCCAGCCGCAGCGTCTGTTTGGCGTAGGCGATGCTCGCCTGGCTGACGCCGATCTGCTGATTGAGGAAGCCGATGCGCCAGTAATTCGTGGCGGCGTTGGCCAGCAGCGTCAGGCGCGCCGTCTGCAGATCCTGCGCGGAAGCCTGGCTGGCCCACTCGGCGGCATCGCGCTGGCGCGCCAATTTGCCCCAAAGGTCGACTTCATAGCTCGTAGAGAGCGTCGCGCCGCTGGTTTTATTCCAGGCGGAGGACTCCGACAGCGGGCGATTGATGCCGCTGTTCAACGAGGCGTTGACGTCGGGGGCGGTGCTGATGCCGACGCGTTCCGCCTCGAGCCGCGCACGGTAGACGCGCAGCACGGCGACGGCCAGATCGTTGTTGCTGGCCATCACCTGTTGCAGCCAGCGATCGAGCTCGGGATCGTGGAAATCGCGCCAGTCGAACGGCGTCGGCGCGGCATTGTCGGCGGCGTGCTGCCAGCTCGTCGGATAGTTGACCTGCGGCGCCCGGTAGTCGCTTTTCAGGGCATTGCCGCAGCCGGCGGTGAGCAGGGCGGCGAGGCTTAACGCCAGGGGAGATAAAATTTTCATGGGTTACTCGCTGGCCAATGAAACGACCGGATCCATCCTTGCCGCTTTGCGGGCGGGGAGATAACCGAAGATCATGCCGATTAAGGTTGAACAGAAAAACGCCGTCGCGGCGGCTTGCCAGGAATAGATGGCGGTGAACATGCCGCCCGCCAGCGAGGTGAACAGCGACCCGGCGGCGAACGACAGTGCGATGCCCAATGCGCCGCCGATCAAACAGACCAGCACCGCCTCGATCATGAACTGTTGCATGATGTCGCCGCGCCTTGCGCCGACCGCCATGCGCACGCCGATCTCATGGGTGCGCTCGGTCACCGACACCAGCATGATGTTCATCACGCCCAGGCTGCCGATCACCAGCGAGATCGAGGCCACCATCAGGATCAGCAAACTGAGCGTCATCGAGGTGCGCTCGATCGATTTACGGAACTGATCGCGGTTGAACGTCATGAAATCTTTTACGCCATGGCGCTGAGTCAGCAACTGCGTGATGGCGCTGACGGCGGCTTCGCTGGCGACGTCATCCTTCAAGCGCACGGTGATGCCGCTGAGCGTGGTTTTGCCGACCATACGGTACATCACCGTGCTGTAGGGCATCCAGACGCTGATGCGGTTGGGCGCGTAGCTGTGTTCGCTTTTGGCGACGCCGACCACCCGCGCCGGCACCGAGCCGAGAAACACGATCTGGCCGAGCGGCTCGACGCCGAAATCGCCGAACAGCGCCTGGCGCGCATTGTCGTCGATGATCACTTCCTGCAGCGCGTTGCGATCGTCGCGGAAGGTGGCGCCTTGCACCAGCGTGATGCCGTTGACGCGGAAATAGTCGCGGCCGACGCCGGTGATTGACGCGGTGGCGGATTTGCTGCGAAAACGGATGCTGTCGGACGCGCTGACTTCCGGGCTGACGCTGTCGACGAAGCTTTGCTGCGCCAGTGCGTCGGCATCGGCCGGCACCAGGGTGCGGATGCTGTCGATGGCGTCGTCGAAGAAGTCACGCCCCGGATAGATGCTCACCACGTTGGTGCCGAGCCCCTTGATATTCTCCAGCGTGCGCTGTTTGGCGCCTTCGCCCAGCGCCACCACCGTGACCACGGCGGCGATGCCGAAGATAATGCCGGTCATGGTCAACGCGGTGCGCAGGCGGTGGGCGTTCATCGCCTTCAGCGCCATGTGCAGCGACTCGCGGGTGCGGTCGATAAGACTTTGCCAGCCGCTTTGCCGGCTGCGGTTCGGCGGCGGTAGCGCGACGGCGGGTGCCGATTGGCGGCCGCTGTCAGCGATGATTTTGCCGTCTTGCAGTTCGATGACGCGCTGCGCATGTTGCGCCACTTTCATATCGTGGGTGACGATCACCACGGTGTGGCCGCGTTGGTTCAGCTCGCTGAGGATCGCCAGCACTTCCTGGCCGGATTGGGTGTCCAGCGCGCCGGTCGGTTCGTCCGCCAGGATAATTTCGCCGCCGTTGATCAGCGAGCGCGCGATGCTGACGCGCTGCTGCTGGCCGCCGGAAAGCTGGCCGGGCTTGTGGTCTTCGCGCCCCTCCAGGCCCAACCGCGCCAGCAGTTGCGCCGCTCGCTGCCGCCGCTGATCGCGCCGGGCATTGGCGTAGATGGCCGGAATTTCAACGTTGCCCAGCGCGCTGAGATCGGGCATCAGGTGGTAACGCTGGAAAATAAAGCCGATATGCTCGCGGCGCAAGCGGGCCAGTTCGTCCGGCGACAGGTGGGCGGCGTTCTGGCCGCTGATGTAGTAGTCGCCGCGATCCGGCACGTCGAGGCAGCCCATGATGTTCATCAGCGTCGATTTGCCGGAACCGGAGGCGCCGATGATCGCCACCAGTTCGCCGGCGGCGATGGTCAAATCGATGTCTTTCAACACCGTCAGCGCCTGGCCGCCGTTGGTGTAGGTTCGGCTGATGCCTTTTAGCTCGATGATCGCGTTCACAGGAAGATGCCATCCTCAGCCGGCTTGGCGGCGGGCTGCGACAGCACCACGGTTTCACCGGCTTTCAGGCCGCTGAGGATCTGAATGTCGACGTTGTTGGTGATGCCGGTGGTCACTTTGCGCGTTTCCAGCCGCTGGTCTTGGGTCAGCACCTGCACCTGCTGCTCTTTGCCATCGATTTTATGCACTGCCTGGATCGGCACCAGCAGGGTGTGCTTCGCTTCGCCGAGCAGCAAGGACACCTGCGCGGTCATGGCGATGCGCAGGCGGTTTTCCGGGTTGGGCACGTCCAGCAGCGCGTTGTAATAGACCGACGCGTTCGAGGTGCCGGAACCGGAGGCGGAGCTGGTGCCGGCGAGCGAGTCGTCTTTCATTACCGATTCCGGTGCCAGTTCGATGGTGCGCAGCGTGGCGTCGTAGCGTTTATCCGGATCGGAGAAAATGGTGAAGTACGCCTTTTGCCCCGGTGAAATGCGGGTGATGTCGGCTTCGGAGATCTGCGCCTTGATGGTCATCATATCCAGCCGCGCCAGCTTGACGATGGTCGGCGCGCTTTGGCTGGAGTTGACCGTTTGCCCCTGCTGCGTAACCACGGCGATGACGATGCCGTCCATCGGCGCGACCACGCGGGTATAGCCCAGATCGATTTTTTTCTTGTCGACTTCAATCTGCGCCTGCACCAGGCGGGCATTGAGCGAAAGCTGCTCGGCGCGGGTGGTGGCGAGCGTGGCTTCGGCGGTTTCGAAGTCCTCCCGCGAGCTGGCTTCGTCGTTCAGCATGCGGCGCTGGCGTTTGAAACGCGATTCGGCCTGTTTCAGCTGCGCCTGTTTGGCCTGCAGTTCGGCCTTGATGACGTTCAGCGCCGCCTCGGCGTTGCGCAGATCGTTGCGCTGTTGCAGATCGTCGATGTCGGCGATCGGTTGCCCTTTGGTGACGCGATCGCCCAGTTTGACCTTCAGCGATTTCACTTCACCGGAGACCCGCGCCCCGACGTTAACGCGTTCGACGGCATCCAGTCGCCCGGTGGCCAGCACGGCGTTCTCGATATCGCCCAGGCGGGCCGTTGCGGTAACGTAATCCTGCTGCGGCGGGCGTTGCCAATAGAGAGCCAGCGCGATGGCGACGCAGATGAAAATGATGACGGCGATCAGCGTCAGACGACGGGGTGTGAGTTTCAGTGAAGTCATGCCCAGGTTTTCCATAACGATAAAAGCGGCGGTTCCAGTCTGCCATCATGGCAGCGCCAGCTTGAACTGGCGCTAAACGTGAGGCGCTTTCCCGCTGGAAAGGGGATAGTAAAGGCTTTCCCGCTAAAGATCACGGCGAGTTATTATCCTTCGGGGTGCAACCGGCTGTGTGGCGCGTTATACTGGCTAAAAAACCAGTATTCATTCATCAGCAGGATAACGCCGCCGCCATGATGCCAAACCGCCTCGAGCCGGAACTCGACATTTACCAATACCCGGAGCACCTGCGCGCCTGTCTGGCGCCGTTGCCCAAGGGGCCGGGCGTCTATCTGTTCCACGGCGAGAGCGAAAGCCTGCCGCTTTACATCGGTAAAAGCGTCAACGTACGCAGCCGCGTAATGGCGCATTTTCGCGCGCAGGACGAGGCGAAAATGCTGCGCCAAACCCGGCGCATCAGCTTTATCGAGACCGCCGGCGAGTTGGGCGCATTGCTGCTGGAGGCGCAGTTGATCAAGCAGCAACAACCGTTGTTCAACAAACGCCTGCGGCGCTCGAAACAGCTGTGTGCGCTGCGTCTGCAGGCGGACACGGTGACGATTGCCCACGCCAAAGAGATCGATTTCGCCGTCACGCCCCACCTCTACGGGCTGTTTGCCAATCGCCATGCCGCGCTGGAAAAATTGCGCGCCATCGCCGACGAGCATCGTTTATGTTATGGCAAGCTGGGGATCGACAAGCTGCCCGCGGGGCGAGCCTGCTTCCGCTACAGCCTGCGCAAGTGCGCCGGCGCCTGCTGCGGCGTGGAGTCGGCGCAGGAACATGCGCGGCGGCTCAGCGCGGCGCTTGAACAGCTGCGCATCGCCTGTTGGCCATTCGCCGGGCGCGTGGCGTTGGAAGAACAGGGCGAGACGCTGCGTCAGTACCATGTGATTCACAATTGGTTTTATCTGGGCTCGGTCAGCAGCCTGGCGCAGGCGCAGCGGCTGCAGAGTGCGGCCAGCCATTTTGACAGCGATGGCTATAAGATTTTGTGCAAGCCGCTCATGGCCGGCGATTATCGGATTATTGAGCTGCCGTAATGCCATAACGCTGTCGATAGCCTAAGACTTATCTGTAAATTCAGCGCATTATGCTAAAAAAGCTTGAGTCCATAATGTTGTTATGGATAATGGCGCCCCGAAGCGAAGGAACGCGCTATTAACTCAGTTGGCAGAGTGATTGGTTTTATAATGGCTTGTTTTGGCTTGAAAATTGATAGACGCGGGTTCGAGTCCTGCATAGCGCGCCAGCTTTCTTCCCTTCATCTCACCGCGCTTACCGTAAAGCGCACCCGGGTTGATTTGCACTATCGGCTCCTCGTTGGGATTTTCGGGTGTGCTTTACCGTAACCGCTGGCTTTCCTTCCTCTTTCTCTTTCGATCCTTTGCTAAACTGTAATCAGGCAGGCTTGCTGCCCGGCAACAGGAGGTCGATATGTCTCACTCCGAGCAACTGCAGGAACTCTTGCACCGCGTCGCCGCCCTCGAGGCGAGAGAGAAAGCGCTGAGCGCCGCGTCCAACGCTTATCAGGCGATTATCACCACCATGTTGGGCAATATGGAAAAGACCGAACGCGATCGGATCATCGCGATGATCGATCAGGCTCATGAAATCGCCTACGCCCGCGCCATTCAACGCAGCAACGAACCGCAAAAGCAGAAAATCAAACAGGCCGACGATGTGGCCCAGCGCATGTTCATGTTTGCGCAAGGCAAGGCCGCCCAGCCGCGCTGAAGCCGAACTATAACAGTTGCAGTCATTAAGTTGGCTAACTGATCTACCTGGCGAAACTGTACTTGTGTTACTTTTAGCGGTGAGATTTGATGGCAATGCTGTTTCCAGCATAAGGTTGTAACGATGGACGCGATTAAAAGCATCTTGGTTAAAGAGATTGAACAGATCAATCGGCGCGAAGGGCGTGACGGCAAGCCGCGCTTCAACAGCGAATTCGCTCGCACTCACCGCTATCTGTGCCTTGCCATGTTCGCCGGTTATTTCGCGGTGATCGCCGTGATGTACCAGGTGCCGTACATGGGGATATATGCTTTCCTGGGCTTCACCGCTTTTGTGCTGTTCATGTTCGCCATGCTGCTGATCGAGATCCGGCCGGTATACCGCTTCGAGGACATCGGGGTGCTCGATCTGCGGGTTTGCTACAACGGCGAGTGGTACTTTACCCGCGCGCTGTCGCCCTATGCGGTGCAGCAACTGCTGGAGGAGCCGTCCATCGGCGCCGCGCTGAAACAGAAGATGCGCGTGATCATCGGCAACAAGGGCGAAATCGACTTCTACGACGTGTACGACATGGCGTACGGAAAAAAGCCGCAGGATGAGCAGCCGCAGCTGGCGGCGGCAAACTGAAAGGTTTCCGGCCGGCGGCTTGTCGATTATACTCAGCGTTTGAACGCGAGCAGAATGAGGACCAAGCGATGAGTGATGATATTTTCGATTTTGATATCGATGCCGAACTGGCGAAAGCCGAAGAAAAAGCGGCGCAGAAGGTAAAAGAGGTCCCTGAGTTCCTCGAAGACGAAGCGGACTGCGAAGGTTGCAAGATCTGATCGCCTGCCCCATAAAAAAACCGCCGCGGCGGTTTTTTTTATGTCTGAGCGTCGTGGGGTGTCAATCCAGCACGAATCCCCAGATTAGCAACGTCGCCACCAGAATCAGGCAAAGCGCGGACACCGTCACCAGTATTTTCCCCAGAATGTCTTTTTCTTGTTCCTGCTGCGTCACGTTGAAATTATCCAATTAAAAGTCTATGGACCAAACCGGCGATGCTGAGATCGAGCGCCGCTATGCCCAGCGCCATAAGCATCATTACCGAAAGAAATCGAGTCTTGCCGTTCACGTCCTTAATCCCTGTGGACGCCGCTGTTAAGTTTTTATATCAAAGGGATATAATTCAGCGACGCCCTATTTCATGCATCATGATAGTGATTAAGAACGTTCTTAAGGCCAGAAGTTCCCTCGTCTGATAACGCAGCCGGTGCGGCAGCGTCAGTCGGTTACGATCCGCACGCCTATCTTGCTGACTTGATTGCCGTCCATTTCGGCGATGGTCCAGGTCAGGCCGTCCCATTCCACCTGGTCGCCGATCACCGGTTCGCCGCCGATCAGCTGAATGACGAACTGGCCCAGCGTCTGCTGCTCGTCCACGTCGTCTTGCAGATTGAGGCCATAAAGCTGCGAGATGTCGCTTAAACGGGCATCGGACTGCAGGATAAAGTCGCCGAAGAAGCGCTCGTCGAGCGTCACGGCCGGCGCCTGGCTAAACAGTTTGCCGAGGATGGGCAGGTCGTGCTCATGGCCGATAACGCACAGAATATCGTTCTCCCGCAGGCGGGTACTGCCGCTTGGATGCAGCAGTTCTTTGCCGCGGAACAGGGCGGCGATGCGGGTATTGGGTGGCATCTTCAGCTCTCGCAGCGCCGCGCCGACGCACCAGTTTTCCGCCGAAAGCTGATACACGAACTGTTCCCACTGGTTTTCCGGATGCACGTCCAGCCCAACGCGAGAGATCGGCGTCAGCGCCGGCGGCACGATCACCTTGGCTTTTTTGGCGGCAAACGACAGCGTGGTGCCTTGCAGCAGCAGGGAGACCAGCACCACGAAGAACGCCACGTTGAAAAACAGCTGGGCGTTGGGCAGCCCGGCCATCATCGGGAACACCGCCAGGATCACCGGCACCGCGCCGCGCAGGCCGACCCAGGAAATAAAGCCGCGCTCGCGCAGGGTAAAGCTGCGAAACGGCAGCAGGCCGATAAACACCGACAGCGGACGGGCGAACAGGATCATCCACAGCGACAGCAGCAGGGCAGGGATGGCGATCGGCAGCAGCTCGTGCGGGTTGAGCAGCAGGCCAAGCACCAGGAACATGCCGATCTGGCTGAGCCAGGCCAGGCCGTCGAAGGTTTGTACGATGCCGTGCCGGTTGCGGATCGGCCGGTTGCCCAGCAGCAGGCCGCACAGATATACCGCCAGAATGCCGCTGCCGTCCAGCGCGGTGGTCAGCGCAAAAATAAGAATGCCGCCGCTCACCGCCAGCAGCGGATAGAGGCCGTCCGCCAGTTTGATGTGGTTGATCAGCGTCAGCAGCAGCCAGCCGCCGCCCAGACCGAAGACGATGCCCATACCGAACTGCTGCATCAGATGCAGCGGGAAGGCCCAGCTCAGCGCGGTTTCCCCGGCGGCGATCATCGCAATCAGCGTGATGGTGAGAAACACCGCCATCGGATCGTTGCTGCCGGATTCGATCTCCAGCGTGGCGCTGACGCGTTCGTTCAAACCTTTGCCCCCCAAGAGGGAGAATACCGCGGCGGCGTCGGTGGAACCGATAATGGCGCCGATCAGCAGCCCCTGCAGCAGATCGAGATTGAACAGCCAGGCGGCGGCCATGCCGGTCAGACCGGCGGTGATCACCACGCCGATGGTGGCGAGAGACAGCGCCGGCCACAGGGCGACGCGGAAAGAGCTGACCCGGGTACGCATGCCGCCGTCGAGCAGGATCACCGCCAACGCGAGGTTGCTGACCAGATAAGCGACGGGGTAATTGCTGAAGACGATGCCGCCGGGGCCATCGACGCCGGCCAACATGCCGATCGCCAGGAAGATCACCAGGATCGGAATGCCGAGCCGGGAAGAAAATGAGCTGAGCAGAATGCTTGCCCCCACCAGCACGGCACCGATGACGAACAAACTGTTAATGGTGCTGGCATCCAAAATATCGCTCTCCTGAGGCTGGGGGATAGGCGGCACTGCGAGTGTGTCGATGATAACGTGTTTAGTGGGTAAAACGCCAAGGCTGATTGCGAAAACAACCAATCAATTATTGCCATTTGGTGTGATTAAACGAAGAAAGTGAGGAGAAGAGGGAGATTCCTGCCTTTTATCCAACATTATCAGGCTGCTGTATTTCTGCTTCGGCAACAATGTTCGATCGTGGCTGAGGGAAAAACCATTAAGCCCGCGCAGGCAGGCTTAATGGTTTGCAGGCGCGGTAGGATTAATGATCGAGCGATTCCAGCGCCCGTTTGATCAGCTCGGAGGCCAGCTTGCTTTCCGCTTCGGAAATGCCGTCGAGATTGAAGTTGGAGAGCTCAGCGACCAGAATGCTGCGTTCTTTGCCGCTGATCGAAGCGTCCAGCGCGGACAGCAACCTGCCGAGGATCTTCAGCAGGGTGGCGTTTTCCGCTATGGCTTCCTGAGCCGGGGTGTTCTTGTCGGTCATTCAAAATCCTCTCTGTCGTGACGGAAGGGAGATGCAGCTAACGCCATCGAATGAATTAAACGATCGCGCAGCCCTTCGGGGGTGTTGAGCCCAATCACTACCGTAAGGCAGGGATCCGGATTTCTACTTATGCATTGCAGTTATAACGGCTAGGTTATCTATGCAGCCGTATCACTTTGCCCTAACGGGCGACGTCAGGCTGAGCAATGTGTGCTCTGCATGCAAACGACCAGTATAGGCTTTTTGCGCGGCGGTAATATGACAGAAAGCCCCTGCAAATGTTCTGGGTTACAGGGGCCAAGGTTATTGCGGCTTGCCGGAGAACAGGAAGCGCAGCAGCGGAACGCGTTTGTGCAGTTCATATAACGCGAAGGCCAGCGAGAACACAAACAGCAGGCCCAGCAAGAATCCCAACAGGTTGTTGCCGATATAAGGCGTCACGAAAGCGCCATATATCAGGGTCAACGGATGGTGCACCAGATATATAAACAGCGAGGCGTTGACCAGATAGGTGATGCGCGGCGAGTGATAATTCAGCAGGTTATGCCCGAAAGAGAACGCCACGTTGGTCATCAGGATCCCCATTAGGGTTTTGATCACCACTTCCAGCTCGAACATATAGCTGCTGTGCGCCAGCAGCTTTTGGTTCAGCATATATGCGATAAACAGCAGCAGCGAACCGAGCAGCGCCAGCGGTGAGCGGCGCAGAAAAATCTCTTTAAGCCACACATACTTAAACGCATAAGCGCCGAGGATGAAGAACGGCAGGTAGAACATCGTCTCCATCACCACGAAATTGAACAGGCCGTTGGATAATAGCTGCGGTGCAAAAATTAAAATAATGCGGTGCGCGGCCGAATAGCATATCGCATAAATAAAGAAATACAGTGAGATGTTTCCTAATCCACGCATTCTGTTTATTAACGCAGGAATATGTTCACGGGGTTGACGCTTGATGTTGCGGAACAGATAAAAGCAGGCGAAGGTTAACAATGACAGGGTCAATAAGAACCAAAGATGAGACACCAATTCCCAAACTGTTACATTTATTTTCTGATAGAGAGAAAACTCATCCCAGCCGTTTAATTTATCGGTGAAATATTTCAGCATGAAAAACTGCGGCACCGTGATTAGCGGGATGGAACTCAACAGCGGGATCGCCACCCGCTCCAGCCTGACCTTCAGCCACTGGTGGCGCTCGTAGCGCTCGTAAAGCATGTAGGAGAAGTAGCCGGAGATCACGAAGAACACCTGCATGCGGAAGGCGTGGATGAAGTCGTTCAGCACCGTGAGCGAGAAAGAGGGCGACGGGCTGTTCACCGCCCAGGCGTGGCTGGAATAGATCAGGGAGAGGTGAAACGGGATGCCGAGCAACATCAAATAGGCTCTGATGGAGTCGAGAAAAAACTCGCGCTGTTTGCTGCCTTTAGTCATAGATTACCGCTGGTGATTTAATCGAGTGTTCATTAACACGCTTAATAAGTCGTCAAACGTTAAATTGTTATCCGGAACCCTACTATAGCCCCCCGCATTTTTCCATAGCGTCTTGTTGCGCGGCTTGCTACGCTGGTGTTCCATCAGCTGCTTAAACAATGAGCCGTAAACATGAACCATCCATTTATCATGTTGTCGGAAAGCTGAGTAATCCATTAATATGGATTTAAATGATTTGAGCACACGAATAGGGGGGGATGTGCTAGTTAATATATTATCCGGACAACCACGCGCCGCGAGCGTTCGTTGGTTAGGTGCTACCGTATTGTTCACGCTGTTCAGTTCGCCGGCATGGGCCTTTTCTATTGATGATGTGGCCAAGCAGGCGCAGGATCTGGCGGCGAAAGGTTTCGAAGCCCCGAAGAGCAACCTTCCTTCTCAGTTCCGCGAGATGAAGTTCGCAGACTATCAGCAGATTCAGTTCAATCACGATAAAGCCTATTGGAGCAAGCTGAAAACCCCTTTCAAGCTTGAGTTTTATCATCAGGGGATGTATTTCGACACGCCGGTGAAAATCAACGAAGTCACCTCCACCAGCGTAAAACAGATCAAGTACAGCCCGGATTACTTCAACTTCGGTTCGGTCAAACACGACCCTGAATCGGTGAAAAATCTCGGTTTTGCCGGCTTTAAGGTGCTCTACCCGGTCAACAGCGCCGACAAAAACGATGAGATCATGAGCCTGCTTGGCGCGAGCTATTTCCGCGTGGTGGGTAAAGGGCAGGTTTACGGGCTTTCCGCTCGCGGCCTGGCCATCGATACCGCTTTGCCGTCCGGTGAAGAGTTCCCGCGTTTCCGCGAATTCTGGGTTGAGCGTCCGAAGCAGGGCGACAAGCACCTGGTGATCTATGCGCTGCTGGATTCCCCGCGCGCCACCGGCGCTTACCGTTTCACGGTGATCCCGGGCCGCGACACCACCGTGGACGTCGAGTCCAAAGTGTTCCTGCGCGACAAGGTGGGCAAACTGGGCCTGGCGCCGCTGACCAGCATGTTCCTGTTCGGGCCGAACCAGCCGTCGCCGACGTTGAACTATCGTCCGGCGTTGCACGACTCCAACGGCCTGTCTATCCATGCCGGCAACGGCGAGTGGATCTGGCGCCCGCTGAACAATCCTAAACACCTGTCCGTCAGCACCTATACCGTCGAGAATCCGAAAGGCTTCGGTCTGCTGCAGCGCGGCCGCAACTTCAAAGAATATGAAGATCTGGACGATCGTTACGATCTGCGCCCGAGCGCCTGGATCGAACCGAAGGGCGACTGGGGCAAAGGCAAGGTTGAGCTGGTGGAGATCCCGACGGCGGATGAAACCAACGACAACATCGTCGCGTTCTGGACGCCGGATACGCTGCCGGAAGCCAAAAAGCCGCTGACGCTGAGCTACCGCCTGAACTTCACCCGCGATGAAGACAAACTGCATTCGCAGGACATCGCCTATGTGGCCCGCACCATGCGTTCTACCGGTGACGTGAAGCAGTCCAACCTGATTCGCGAGCCAGACGGCAGCGTGGCTTTCCTGGTCGACTTCGTCGGCCCGGTGCTGAAAGGGCTGGACGCCAATACCCCGGTCGCCTCTCAGATCAGCATCGGCGACAACGGTGAAATGGTGGAAAACAACGTCCGCTATAACCCAGTGACCAAAGGCTGGCGCCTGACGGTGCGTCTGAAAGTGAAAGACGACAAGAAGCCGGTAGAAATGCGCGCGGCGCTGGTCAATGGCGATAAGACTCTGTCGGAAACCTGGAGCTATCAGCTACCTGCCAATGAATAAGCCTACTCAACCCGCCCAGGATTATCTTGCGGCGCTGCCTCTGACCGCCGAGCGGTCGGAGGCGCTCAACCCTCAAACGGCGGATGACGCTCAGGCACTGGAGGCGCTCCATCGGCAGATGGGCGCCGCCGACGCCAACGTCAATAGCCTGTCGGCGGATGACGTGGCGCTGGCCTCGGTCAAACCGCGTATCGAAAACGCCTGGCCGGATGCGGTCAGCGATGACGACTTCGATACCGACGCAGAAGGGCGCGCCATTCTGAAGGCGACGCCGCCGATCAAACGAACCACCATGTTCCCGGAAGCCTGGCGCACCAACCCGGTGGCGCGCTTCTGGGATTCTCTCCTGGGGCGTTCGCCGCACAACCGGCACGCCACCAAAGAGGAGGCCGAGGCCGAGAACCGCTGGCGTACCGTCGGCTCCATGCGCCGTTATGTGCTGCTGGTGCTGATGCTGGTGCAAACCGGCATCGCCACCTGGTACATGAAAACCATCTTGCCTTATCAGGGCTGGGCGCTGATCGATCCTATCGCCATGCTGGATCAGGATCTGATGCAGTCGGTGCTGCAGCTGCTGCCATATGTGCTGCAAACCGGCATTCTGATCCTGTTCGCCGTACTATTCTGCTGGGTCTCGGCCGGTTTCTGGACCGCGCTGATGGGCTTCCTGCAGCTGCTGATCGGCAAGGACAAATACAGCATTTCCTCCACCATCAAGGGCGATGAGCCGATCAATCCGGCGCACCGCACCGCGCTGATCATGCCGATCTGCAACGAAGACGTCGAACGCGTGTTCGCCGGCCTGCGTGCGACCTATGAGTCCGTCGCCGCGACCGGTCAGCTGGAACACTTCGATATCTACGTCTTGAGCGACAGCTACGATCCGGACATCTGCGTGGCCGAGCAAAAGGCGTGGATGGAGCTGTGCCGCGATGTCGACGGCCACGGCCGCATCTTCTATCGCCGTCGCCGCCGCCGCGTCAAACGCAAGAGCGGCAACATCGACGACTTCTGCCGTCGTTGGGGTGGTGAGTACAGCTACATGGTGATCCTGGACGCCGACAGCGTGATGAGCGGCGAATGCCTCACCGGGCTGGTGCGTCTGATGGAAGCCAACCCGAACGCCGGCATCATCCAGTCCGCGCCGAAGGCGTCCGGCATGGATACCCTGTATGCGCGCGTGCAGCAGTTCGCTACCCGCGTTTACGGGCCGCTGTTTACCGCTGGCCTGCATTTCTGGCAGCTGGGCGAGTCGCACTACTGGGGCCATAACGCCATCATCCGCGTGAAGCCGTTTATCGAGCACTGTGCGCTGGCGCCACTGCCGGGCGAGGGCTCCTTCGCCGGTTCAATCTTGTCGCACGACTTCGTTGAAGCGGCGCTGATGCGCCGCGCCGGTTGGGGCGTGTGGATCGCTTACGATCTGCCGGGCAGTTACGAAGAGCTGCCGCCAAACCTGCTGGACGAGCTGAAACGCGACCGTCGCTGGTGCCACGGCAACCTGATGAACTTCCGCCTGTTCCTGGTGAAGGGCATGCACCCGGTGCACCGCGCGGTGTTCCTCACCGGCGTGATGTCCTACCTGTCGGCGCCGCTGTGGTTTATGTTCCTGGCGCTCTCCACCGCGTTGCAGGTGGTGCACACCCTGATGGAACCGCAATACTTCCTGCAGCCGCGGCAGCTGTTCCCGGTCTGGCCGCAGTGGCGGCCCGAGCTGGCGATAGCGCTGTTCTCCACCACGCTGGTGCTGTTGTTCCTGCCGAAGCTGCTCAGCATCGTGCTGATCTGGGCCAAGGGCGCGAAAGAGTACGGCGGGGCGTTCCGTCTGTTCATTTCGATGCTGATGGAAATGCTGTTCTCGGTGCTGCTGGCACCGGTGCGCATGCTGTTCCATACCGTGTTCGTGGTGAGCGCCTTCCTCGGTTGGGAAGTGGTGTGGAATTCGCCGCAGCGTGACGACGACGATACGCCGTGGGGCGAAGCCTTCCGCCGCCATGGCTCGCAGATGTTGCTGGGCCTGGTGTGGGCCGGCGGCATGGCGTGGCTGGATCTGCGCTTCCTGTGGTGGTTGGCGCCGATCGTGTTCTCGCTGATCCTGTCGCCGTTCGTGTCGGTGCTGTCAAGCCGCGCGACGCTGGGCATGAAGAGCAAACGCGCCAAGCTGTTCCTGATCCCGGAAGAGTACAACCCGCCGCGTGAGCTGTTGGCGACGGAAGAATACCTGCATCTCAACCGCAATCGCGCGCTGACCAACGGCTTTATGCATGCGGTGGTCAACCCGTCCTTCAACGCGCTGGCGACGGCGTTGGCGACGGCGCGTCACCATCTGCGCGCGACGCTCGATCGCAACCGCGAGGAGCGGGTGAACGAAGCGCTGCAGCTGGGGCCGGAGAAGCTGGCGAAGGGCAAACGTCTGGAGCTGCTGAGCGATCCGGTCACGCTGGCTCGTTTGCACCAGCGCGTCTGGCTGTTGCCGGAAGGCGCCGCCTGGCGTGAGCACTATCAGCAGTTGCCGCACAACCCGCTGGCGCACCCAACGGGCCGGCGTTAATCGCTGAACGGCAACGCCCAGACGGGGAATGCGCATGGCGCATTCCCCGTTTTTTTTACCTTTTGCTTACGTGCGCCGGTGCCGGCGGAGAAAGGGAACTGTGGTAGACTGCGGCCGATGCGTTGTTCACTCGCGAAACAACCCCCTTGCTCAGAGTCAATGTCGTGAATCTCTCTTCCTACCTTCGGCTGGCCTGCGTGGCGGCCGGCGTGATGGCCCTGACCGGCTGCGGCAGCATTATCAGCCGCACCGTGCCCGGCGCGGGGCATGGCCACCAGTACTATCCCGGCGTGCAGTGGGATCTGCGCGATACGCCCTGGCGCTACGTCACGGTGATAGACGTGCCGCTGTCGATGGTGGTGGACACCTTTATGCTGCCGTTCGATGCGCAGCACGGCCCCTATGAATAAACCCGCTCAGCGGGTGGCGAACACCACCAGCTGATAGCCTTTCTGCCCGCAATAGAAAGGCGCCAGCGCCGTCATGCTCAGCCCTTGCACGTGAGCGGCCAACGAATGCGGATTGTCGTCGTCGATAAACAGCGCGCCCACGTCGTAGTCATGGCTGGTATGCGCTTTGACCGCGGCGTAAAGGCGCTTCAGCACGCCTTTGCCGCGCCAGGCGGCGGCGAGGCAGACCGGGCCGTAGAGAAACACCCGCAGTTCATTCAGCGCGCGTCCGGCGAAGGATTGCGTGGCGAGCGTCGCCAGCATCGCGTCCACCACCGGCGGGCGCGGTTGCACGTCGGCGGGCATCAGGCAAACAAAGCCCGCCAGTTGGTTTTCCTGTTCAGCCACTAGTATGCCGATGCCGCGGTTGATCGCCGCCAGCTGCGCCTCATTCATGCGCGATACGATAAATCCCTGCCGTTTTTGGCGCTCGTCGAGCGCTTCCGGCACGTTTTCCCCCTGCAGCTGCAAAATGGCGGGGTAGTCGGTGGGGCGAGCCCGGCGAATATTCATGCTGCCTCCTTGGCGATGAGTGTGTAGTGCGGGTTAACGTTCATCCCATTCATCGGCCGCGGCCTGGCCTTCTTCGGTATCCAGCGGCGGCTCGAGCTGGAAGTCGCCTTCTTCCCATTCGTACAGGGTGTTTTCATCTATCCACTCGGCGGTGATCTCCACCTCGTCGTAGTCACCGTCGAAGATCGCCTGCGCCGCCGCACCGCTGCGCAGCGGCAGGCATTCCACCGCTTCGCCTTCTTCCTCGAAGAACTCGGCCTGCCACATCGTGTCGCCATCCTGCATCACGTACTTTTGCAGATTGAACTGCTGCGGCACCGGCGGTTCGTCATCGCCGCCGCCTTCGGCGGTGTCGATAAACTCTTCGCGTGCGGCCTCGATGGCTTCTTCCAGGGTTGCATACAGGCTCATGTTCGCCTCCGTTGACAATGAGAGTAGAGCGCCCGGCGGCACTGCCGGTGCGGTGGGGGAAACGTCAAACCTAATTGTTGTCTCACTGGCGCAGGATGCAAATTTTTTTGTTGTCCGCATTGCGACGATGGTTGTCCGCAAAGCGGGAGAAGAGGCGGCGAGGGCGGGAAATAATGGCGTCATCGTTCATTCAGGCGTCAGGAGAAGCCCATGTTAATCGACCCTTCAAGCAAATATCGACCGTTCCCGCCGGTGGCTTTGCCGGACCGCCAATGGCCTGCGCGTACGCTGCGGCAGGCGCCGCGCTGGTGCTCCAGCGATCTGCGCGACGGCAACCAGGCGCTGGCGGAACCGATGGATAACGCGCGCAAGCGCGAGTTCTATCAATTGCTGTTGCAGTGTGGTTTTAAAGAAATTGAAGTGGCTTTTCCTTCGGCGTCGCAAACGGATTTCGATTTTGTGCGCACGCTGATTGACGAGCAGCTGATCCCGGACGACGTCACGATTCAGGTGCTGACGCAGTCGCGCGACGATCTGATCGACCGCACCTTCGAGGCGCTGCAGGGGGCGCCACGGGCTATCGTGCATCTGTACAACGCCACGGCGCCGATGTTTCGCGACATCGTGTTCCGCCAGAATAAGGCCGCCACCGTGGCGCTGGCGGTGAACGGCGCGCGGCGCATTCGCCGGCAGTGCGAGGCACAGCCCGATACCGCCTGGTGCTTCGAGTATTCGCCGGAAACCTTCTGTTTTACTGAATTGGCGTTCGCGCTGGAGATCTGCGAAGCGGTGGCGGCGGTGTGGCAACCGGGGCCGCAGCGGCCGATGATCATCAATCTGCCGGCGACGGTGGAAGTGAGCACGCCCAACGTGTATGCCGATCAGATTGAATGGTTCTGTCGCCACTTCAGCCGCCGCGCCGATGTAACGATCAGCGTGCATCCGCATAACGATCGCGGCACCGGCGTGGCCTGCGCGGAGCTGGCGCTGTTGGCCGGCGCCGATCGGGTCGAAGGCTGCCTGTTCGGCAACGGAGAGCGCACCGGCAATGTCGATCTGGTTACGCTGGCGTTGAATCTCTATACCCAGGGCGTGGCGCCGGGCCTGGACTTTAGCCGCCTGAAGCAGGTGGTGGAGGTGGTGGAGCTGTGCAATCAGCTGCCGGTGCACCCTCGCCATCCTTATGCCGGCGAGTTGGTGTTTACCGCCTTCTCCGGTTCGCATCAGGATGCGATTAAAAAAGGCTTCGCCGCCCAGCGCCAGCGCCAGGATGGCTGGTGGCAGGTGCCTTACCTGCCGCTCGACCCCGCCGATGTCGGCTGCAGCTATGAGGCGGTGATCCGGGTCAACAGCCAGTCCGGCAAAAGCGGGGCCGCCTGGCTGTTGGAACAAAATCACGGGCTGGCGTTGCCGCGCGGTTTGCAGATTGATTTCAGCCAGGTGGTGCAGCGCGCGACCGACGGCAGCGGCAAGGAAATGAGCGGCGCGCAGCTGTGGCGCTTATTCCGCGACACCTATGGGCTGGTGGAGCAACCGCGCTTGCAGCTGCTGAGCTACCAGACGGAAAGCCACGGCATAGAGGCCTACAGCTTCAATGCGCGGGTTGCCTGTGAGGGAGAGCCGCTGCGGCTGCAGGGCGCCGGCAATGGCCTGCTTTCCAGCGCGGTGGATGCGCTGCGCCAGCGCTTCGGCTTGCCGCTGGCGATCGAGGACTACCACGAGCATACGCTGGGGCACCAGAGCGACAGCCGGGCGGTGGCCTATATTCGCTGCTCGTTGCCGCAGGGTGAGGCGACCTACGGCGTTGGCATCGACGTCGACTCCGCCAGCGCCTCGCTGCAGGCGCTGCTCAACGTCGCCGGACGCTATCTGGCGTCAACGTCGGCGCGGCCGGGCTGAAATAGTCGCTGGGCGCGACCCCCAGCACCCGGCGAAACATGGCGCTGAACGCGCTGGGGCTGTCATAGCCGAGATCCAGCGCCACTTCCAACACCGAGCGGCCGGTCGCCAGCGCGTTCAGCGCCGCCAGCAAACGGGCGCGTCGCACCCAATCGCTAAAATGCAGCCCGGTTTCGCGCTGGAAGCGCCGCGACAGGGTGCGTCCGCTGACGCTGAGATGAGCGGCCGCCTGTTCCAGCGTCCAGGGCTGCGCCAGCGTAGCCTGGATATGGCGGCACAGGGCGAGCAGCGAGGCCTCACGCGGTTCAGGCAGGTGCAGCGGCAGGATCGGCAGCATCCGCAACTCATCCAGAATCAGTTCCATGACGCGCTCATCGCGTCCGCCGCTCGGGTAATCGGGCGCAATCTCCATCGCACAGATAATCAACTCGCGCAGCAGCGGAGAAACCTGCACCACCTGGCATTGGGCCGGCAGATCGGCGCGCGCCAGCGGATCGACGAACAGCGTCCTGGCCGCCACCTGGCCGGTAATGCGCAGACTGTGCACCACCTTAGCCGGCACCCAGACGCCGCGGCCGGGCGGCACCACCCAACTGCCGAGCCGGGTCGTGACCTGCACCACGCCGCTCAGGCTGTGAATCAGCTGCGCGCAGTGATGGTAGTGATCCGGCTCGCTGTCGCCGTGGCGATAATCCTTGGCCAACGGCCGGACAGGCTGGTCGGGCGGCAGAACGTCGTGAAACAACAGCATCGTAAGCAGGCTCCGCGCGGCAAAAGGGGGAAGACAGCATGCCATGCGGCGCTGTTTCACACCAGTCTGTGGCGCGGTACGGCGGAATGGTTTATAAAATAATATTATATAATTTTATAAATTGATGGAGGGGCAATGGATATTGACGCGATGCGCAAGGCGGCGGCGCAAGCTGGCGCGATGCTGCGCACCTTGGGCAACGAAGATCGGCTGCTGCTGCTGTGCCGGCTCAGCCAGGGCGAGATGGCGGTGAGCGAGCTGGCGCAGGCGCTGGATATCCGCCAGCCGACGCTGTCCCAGCAGCTTGGCGTGCTGCGCGAGGAGGGATTGGTCTCCACCCGACGTGCCGGCAAGCAGATTTACTATGCGGTGGCCGACGCCAAAGCGCTGGCGCTGCTCCATACCCTGTATCAACTCTATTGCCCACAGCCGGAGAACCGCGATGACCATTGACTGGCAACACTTCACGCCGTATTCCGCGCTGGCGGGCGGAGCCATTATCGGCGCAGCGGTGGCGCTGCTGCTGCTGTTCAACGGCCGGATCGCCGGCATCAGCGGCATTACCGGCGGTTTATTGAGCGCGGGTGGCCGCGAGCGGGGCTGGCGCGCCGCATTTCTTGGCGGGTTGCTGATTTCCCCCCGGCTGTATGCTGCCGCAGCGGCTTTGCCGTCTGCTGAGATCGCGGCCGGCAGCGGCGGGCTGGCGGTAGCAGGGCTGTTGGTGGGGGTGGGGACTCGATTGGGCAGCGGTTGCACCAGCGGGCACGGCGTGTGCGGCGTCGCGCGGCTGGCACCGCGTTCGCTGGCCGCCACGGCGGTGTTTATGCTGCTGGGTTTTATGACCGTGTGGCTGATGCGCCACCTGTTGGGAGGGTGAGATGTTTAAATCCCTGTTGGCGCTGCTGAGCGGCGTGATTTTCGGTCTGGGGCTGATCGTCGCCGGCATGGCCAATCCGGCCAAAGTGTTGGCGTTTCTAGACGTTACCGGCCAGTGGGATCCTTCGCTGGCGCTGGTGATGGTTGGGGCGATCGCGGTGGCGGCGCCGGCCTTCTTGTGGGCGCGGCGACGCGAGCGGAGCCTGTTGGGCGAACCGCTGCAGATCCCGGCCGCCGGGCGTGTGGATCGCCGTTTGCTGGCGGGCAGCGCGCTGTTCGGCGTCGGTTGGGGCATCGCGGGCATTTGCCCTGGCCCCGCCTGGGTGTTGGCGGGGGCGGAGATACAGCGGGTATGGCCGTTCCTGCTGGCGATGCTGGCGGGCATGGCGCTGTATGAGATTATCATGAGGCGGAGGCGTACATGTCGATAGCCAAGGCGGTGTTGCGCATCGCGCGCCCGACCGATCGGTTGCAAGAGATTGCCGCGCTGTATTGTCGCGGGCTGGGGTTCGAAAAGCTAGGCGAGTTTGTCGATCATCAGGGCTTTGACGGCATAATGATCGGCCATCCGCAGCATGCCTACCATCTGGAGTTCACGCAGCATCGCGGGGTGCGGGTCGGGCAGGCGCCGACGCAGGATCATCTGCTGGTGTTTTATCTGCCGGATGAGAACGCATGGCGAGCCGCGTGCGAGCGGATGCGGGCGGCGGGATTCCTGGCTGTCACCGCCTATAACCCCTATTGGGATAGGGCGGGGCAAACCTTTGAAGATCCTGACGGCTACCGGGTGGTCCTGCAACATCAGGCCTGGCAAGGATAAAAAAAACCGGCGCCTTGAGCGCCGGTTTGCGAGATAAAAAAGGGGTATCCGTCAGGCGCTGGTCGCCGGTTTCTGCGCGCTCTTGGTCTGGGTATTTTCCAGCATGCGGCGAATCGGCACGATCAGCACGATAAGCACGGCGGCGCAGATCAGCAGCGCGACTGAGCAGCGAGCGAACAGATCCGGCAGCATATCCAGTTGGTCGGCCTTGACGTGACCGCCGATCAGACCGGCCGCCAGGTTGCCCAGCGCGCTGGCGCAGAACCACAGCCCCATCATTTGCCCGCGCATTCTCTCCGGCGCCAGCAGCGTCATGGTGGCCAGGCCGATCGGGCTCAGGCACAGCTCACCCAGCGTCAGCATCAGGATACTGCCCACCAGCCACATCGGCGATACGCCGGCGCCGCCGTTGCTCAGCACATTCTGCGCGGCCAGCATCATCAGGCCGAAACCGCCGGCGGCGCACAGGATACCGATCACGAACTTGGTAATGCTGCTCGGCCGCACGTTATTGCGCGCCAGTGCAGGCCAGGCCCAGCTGAACACCGGCGCCAGCAGGATGATGAACAGGGCGTTGATCGACTGGAACCACACCGCCGGGATCTCGAAGCCGCCGACCATGCGATTGGTGTAATCGTTGGCGAACAGGTTGAACGAGGTCGGTTTCTGTTCAAACGCCGACCAGAAGAACGCGGCGGAGATCAGCAGGATAAAGCACACCAGCAGGCGAGCGCGCTCTTTGCGGCTCAGGCCGGCAAAGGCGAACAGATAGATGAAATACAGGGTGACCGACGCGGCGATCACGTACACCAGCACGCTGGCTACTTCGACCGGGTTGATGACGATGGTGCCCTGAGCGATCAGCACGATGACCGCAGCCAGGCCTACCGCCAATGCCAGCAGCCAGGCGCCGACGCCTTTTTTCTTCGCGACCGGACTGTTCCAGGTGGAATCCAGGCCCACTTCGCGGTCATAACGTTTCATCGCCGGGACGGCGAACACGCGGAAGATCACCAGCGCCACCAGCATCCCGATACCGCCGATGCCGAAGCCCCAGTGCCAGCCGTGTGACTTGATCAGCCAGCCGGAGATCAACGGGGCGATGAACGAACCGATGTTGATGCCCATGTAGAACAGCGAGAAACCGCCGTCGCGGCGCGCATCGCCTTTCTTGTACAGCGTGCCGACCATCACCGAGATACAGGTCTTGAACAGGCCGGAACCGAGCACGATGAACATCAGGCCGATGAAGAACAGGTTGGTGCCCATCACCGCGGACAGGGCGATCGACAGGTGGCCGAGGGCGATCAGAATCGAACCGTACCAAACGGCCTTGCGTTGGCCGAGCCAGTTGTCCGCCAGCCAGCCGCCCGGCAGCGCCGCCAGGTACATGCTGCCGGCGAAGATGCCGACGATCGCCGACGCGTTCTCGCGCGCCAGACCCAGACCGCCGTCGTATACGGTGGCGGCCATAAACAGGATCAGCAGCGGACGGATGCCGTAGAACGAAAAGCGCTCCCACATTTCGGTGAAGAACAGAGAACCCAGCGGATAGGGATGGCCGAAGAAGGTCCGGCTTTCTGACTTATTGACAGAGGATTGCATAACGATTTCCCAATAAAAAGGCGCTGCATGGCTGCAGCCCGTACTGTGGTTGTATGTGTATTTAATGAAGGCGATCCGCCCAATGCGGATTACCCGACAAAACCGCGGCTGCAACGCTGATAAACCGTGGAAAGCGTGCTGACCTTTTCTTCACTTGGCCGATGGTTCACATCTGGCATGATATTATTTAACCATTTGATAACTGGTCGTTGGTTTTGTCTAGTACCTGTATCCCATTTTTTAGACGAAAAGTCGACAAGCATCTCCTTTTCTGGTTTTTCTGTTGGTTGTGGCAGGAATATGATTGACAGCGGGTTTTATGCGCTGAAGGTTAATTAATTGTTGATAAACAAGATGTTGTAGTAAGAATATTCCGATTGGGGCGAAAATTCGCCGGCCCGCAGGAAGCATTATTAAAAGTAGGGGAAACGCGCCGTTGATCCGGCCAATCGCGGAAATTGGCGATAAATGCAGCTATTGTTCTTCCTGCAGCGTGTCTTCCCGCATATAGCCCGGCCGCCGCCGCAGACACCACCAGGAATAACCGGCGTTGAACAGCACCACCAAAGCGGTGACGGCGAAGACCGCGCGAAAACCGTAGCCGGCGGAGACCGCGGCGCCGAGCAGCGGGCCGCTGACGTTGCCGACGTCGCGGAACGACTGGTTGTAGCTGAAAATTCGGCCGGCGACCTGATTGGTGCAGTTATAAATCAACAGCGTCTGTACCGCCGGCAGCAGCGCGCCGTCGGCCGCCCCCAGCAGAAAGCGCAGTACGCCGAGCTGCCACGGCGTTTGCACGAACGCCATCGGGATCAGCAGCAGCACCGAGACGATCAGCATAAAGACCAGAATGCGTTCCGGGCCGATGCGATCGCCCAGCTTGCCCAGCCGTGGGGCGCTCATCAATGCCGCGACGCCGGGCACCGAGGCGATCAGCCCGCTGATAAACGCCAGATTATGGGTCGCGCCGGCCAGATCGCGCACATACAGCGTCAGGATCGGGGCAATTGAGCCGGTGGCGATCTGGATAATCATGGTGGTGACGAACAGGCTGAGCACCAGCTTCGGGTTCTTCAGCGAGGCGAACACCTGCCGTGCGTGCAACATGTCGCGCTTTTGCACCGGGGTAAATTGCTCTTTGACATACAGCAGCGTCAGCACGAAGCAGACGAACAGCACCGCGGCGGTGATATAAAACACCGGGCGCAGGCCGTACAGATCGGCCAGCAGGCCGCCGATCAACGGGCCGATCAGCGCGCCGCCGACGCCGCCGGTTGACAGGGTGCCGAGCGCCCAGCCGCTGCGGTTGCGCGGCACCTGGGTGGCGATCAGCGCGTTGGCGTTGGGAATGAACCCGCCGAGCAACCCCAGCACCGCACGCAGCGCGAGAAACTGCCAGACCGTTTGCGCCATGCCCATCAGCACCATGACGATCGCCATGCCCAGGGCGGAGCGCAGCAGCATCAGTTTACGGCCGCGTCGGTCGGCCAGGGCGCCCCAGAACGGCGCGGCGATAGCGGAAAACAGGAAGGTAATGCTGAACAGCAGACCGGACCACATGTTGAGCGCCTGATGGCCGGTTACGCCCAGGGTCTCGACGTACAGCGGCAGAAACGGCATCACCAGGCTGAAGGCGGCGCCGGTGAGAAAGCACCCTACCCAGGCGACGAAAAGGTTGCGTTTCCAGTTAACGGGTTCTGCTGCCGAAGCCATAAATGTCCATTGCCGAAAGGTGACGCGTTTTGCCGGCGGCAAAAAGATGAGGGGCAAAACGTGAAAGTTAGCCTGATAAGTATGCGCCGCCAGCGCGGCTACGGCAAACCAGAGGACGGGAATAGGGCGAAAAATGAAATAAAGTTTTAAAAATGACGCTTAAACCTTATTCCGCGCTTGGCGCGCGGAATTTTCAGCGTTTTATAGGCCGGCCAGCGCCTCGAAACCGGCGGCGGCGGTGGTGGCGCTAAAGTCAGTGACCTCGTAGTGAGCCACGGCGTTGAACGGATCTTCGGCCAGGATGGCGTCCAGCCGCGCGCGCTCAATGCCCTTGGCCAGGATCACGCCGCCGGTGCGGGGATTCTTGCGGCCGGAGGCGATGAAGGTGCCGTCCTGAAAATATTTCTTAAGCCAGGCGATGTGCCCGTCAAGGTGGCTGTCGACGTCGGCGATCGGGCGATGGTAGGTCAGGCTGACAATGTACATGGCGGCTCCGGGGTTGGTGGCAAAGGCTTTACCATCCCACCCTCGCCGTCGATTCTCAAGAGGCGCGCAATAAAAAACCCGCCGGCGGCGGGTCTGCTTTATCAGTAGAGCGAAGGCTCGCCTTCCGGGCGGGTCTTGAAGCGGCGATGCAGCCACATGTATTGATCCGGCGCCATCAGGATCTCTTTTTCCACCACTTTATTCATAAAGGCGGCGGCATCGAGTTCGTTATCCAGCGGGAAGTTTTCCACCGCCGGCTGCATGATCAGCTCATAGCCTTTGCCGTCCGGCAGGCGGCGCGGGGTGAACGGAATGATCGCCGGTTTGCCCATCCGCACCAGCACGTAACTGCCGGTGGTGGTGGCGGCTTTGTCTACCGCGAACAGCGGCACGAATACGCTGCTGCGCGGGCCGTAGTCGTGATCCGGCGCATACCAGATGATATCGCCCTGTTTCAGGGCGCGGATCATGCCTTTGATGTCTTTGCGATCCAGCATCGATTTGTTGGAACGCATGCGGCCCCAGGTTTGCAGCCAGTCCATCAGCTTGTTGTCGTGCGGGCGGTAAACGCCGATGCCCGGGTTGTGAATGCCGAAGATGCGCGCGCCCAGCTCCAGCGTCAAAAAGTGCAGGCCAATCAGCAACACGCCCTGCTGGTTGTCGCGCGCCTTTTGGATGTGCTCCAGGCCGCTGACCTTGAACCAGCGCTCGATGCGCCAGTTGGGCCAGAACCACGCCATGCCGGTTTCAAACAGCCCCATGCCGACCGATTCGAAATTCTTTACCACCAGCGCATCGCGTTCGGCCTGCGGCATGTCGGGAAAACAGAGCTCGAGGTTACGCTGGGCGATAGCGACGCGTCGCTTGAGAAAGCGCATGGAAAATCGCCCAATCGAGGTGCCGAGCCAGTAGATGACGGGATAAGGCAGCAACACCAGCAGATACAGCAAGCCGATGCCGACCCAGGTCAGCCAGTAGCGCGGGTGCAATAAGGAACGATTGAAAGTAGGAACTTGAGTCATGGGTTCTCTGTTTGAATACGGTTGTTTAAGTGTAATGACAGAGTCATAGCATGGTCTGGCAGCCGGGTGAGCTCGGCGGCAAGGTTCGTTTCTGCCGTTTGTTTGCGACTATTGTGGCATTTTTCTGGCGATCCGGGAAAACACAACGCATTAAAATCCCTTTTTGGGCGTTAAATATGCATCGAATGCCGAATTTTTCCACAATCTTTCCTGCCAAAGATAATGGCGATATTATTGCTGGTAATTATTCAGAGGGTAAATATGTTGGCACCATGGATCAGTGCGGGGCTGCTGGTTTTGGGCGCGGCGGTCGGCAGCGTCGGCGCGCATCTGCAGGTGAACGCGATATTGGCGCTCGCCGGCGTGATGATGGCGCTCGGTATACTGGCTTCCGCGTTTACCGAAGGCGGCGGACGCTGAACGGGGCGTTTGCGCCAGGGCTGCGCGGCGGCGGTTTTTCGGGTATGATGTGCGCCGCGCGCGGGCCGGCAGGCTGCGCGCGATGATCAGTCACCTCCCGAAAGACAGGAAAGTACACCATGCCAGTGTTACATAACCGAATTTCTAATGAGGAACTGAAGGCGCGCATGCTGGCGGAAACCGAGCCGCGCACCACAGTTTCTTTTTACAAATATTTCTCCATCGACGATCCCAAAGCGTTTCGCGACAGCCTGTACGTTCAGTTCGAAAAATTGAAGGTGTTCGGCCGCATCTACGTGGCGAAAGAGGGCATCAACGCGCAGATCAGCGTGCCGCAGCATAACTTCGACGCGTTCAAAGCCGCGCTGTTCGCCTCGCACCCGGCGCTGGATCAGGTTCGCCTGAATATCGCGCTCGAAGACGACGGCAAATCCTTCTGGGTGCTGCGCCTCAAGGTGCGCGAGCGCATCGTGGCCGACGGCATCGATGACGAGAGCTTTGACCCAAGCAACGTCGGCGAATATCTGCAGGCCGATCGCGTCAATCAGATGATCGACGATCCGAATACGGTGTTCGTCGACATGCGCAACCACTATGAGTACGAAGTCGGTCACTTCGAAAACGCCATCGAGGTGCCGTCGGATACCTTCCGCGATCAGCTGCCGATGGCGGTGGAGATGCTGCAGGACAGCAAAGACAAAAACATCGTCATGTACTGCACCGGCGGCATTCGCTGTGAAAAAGCCAGCGCCTATATGCTGCACAACGGCTTTAAAAACATCTACCACGTGGAAGGCGGGATCATCGAGTACGCCCGCAAAGCGAAAGAACAAGGGCTGCCGCTGAAGTTTATCGGCAAAAACTTCGTGTTCGATGAGCGCATGGGCGAGCGCATTTCCGACGATGTGATCGCCAACTGCCACCAGTGCGGGGCGCCGTGCGACACCCACACCAACTGCAAAAACGACGGCTGCCACCTGCTGTTCATTCAGTGCCCGAGCTGCGCCGCCAAGTTTGAAGGGTGCTGCAGCGAGATTTGCCGCGAAGAGCTGAAGCTGCCGCGCGAAGAGCAGCGCGCGCGCCGTGCCGGCCGTGAAAACGGCGTCAAGATCTTCAATAAGTCGAAAGGCCTGTTGCAGACTACGATGCACATTCCGGCACCGGAAGAAGAAGGCCCAGCCCGCTGAGCCTGAGGAAATGAGAAGCCCGGCCGCCAAGCCGGGCTTTTTTACTTATTTCTCGCGCACGCCTTCTACGGAGATGATCAGCTCAACGTCTTGCGACGCCGGGCCCAGATCGGTGGTGATGCCGAAATCTTTCAGCTTGATTTTGCCGTTGGCTTCAAAGCCGGCGCGGTAGCCGCCCCACGGATCGTTGCCCTGGCCAATCAGTTTGGCGTCCAGCGTAACCGGTTTGGTCACGCCGTTCAGCGTCAGGTTGCCGACCACAGCATAACCCTCGCCGCTTTTCTTCACTTCGGTGGATTCAAACTTGGCCTGCTTGTTCTTCTCCACGTTGAGGAACTCGGCGCTGCGCAGGTGCTTGTCGCGCTCGGCGTGGTTGGTGTCGACGCTGGCGGTATTGATGGTCACGTTGACTTTGTCCTTGGACGGATCTTTTTCGTCGAAGGTGAAGCCGCCGTCGAAGTCTTTAAAGCTGCCGTACAGCCAGCTGTAACCCAGGTGCTGGATGCGGAACTCGATAAAGGCGTGCTGGCCCTGTTTGTCGATCTTGTAGTCCGCCGCCAGTGCGGAACCGGCGCTCAGCAGCAGGGCGCCTGCGGTCAGGCCCAATACGGTCTTTTTCAACATAGCAATCTCCATAAATCCAAAGGTTAATCGGCGCTGCTACCCAGCATCCGTTTCAAAGTGACATCACGATCGATAAAGTGATGTTTAAGCGCGGCCAGCCCGTGCAGTACCGAGAGCACTACCACGGCCCAGGCCAGGTAAAGGTGTATGGCGCCGGCGGTGTCGGCTTGCTCCGCCATGCCGGTCACGGTGGCGGGTACGTCGAACCAGCCGAATACGCTGATCGGTTGGCCGTCGGCGGTCGAGATCAGATAGCCGCTGATCAGAATGCCGAACAGCACGGCATACAGCGCCAGATGCGCGAGAATGGCGCTGACGCGAGTGAGGCGGCCATAGCTGGCCAGAGGCTTGGGCGGCGGCGAGACAAAGCGCCAGATCACGCGGATCACCATCACGATGAACAGCAGCGTGCCGATGCTTTTGTGGATCTCCGGCGCCTGGTGGTACCAGACGTCGTAATAGCCCAGTGTGACCATCCACAGGCCGAGGGTGAACATGCCGTACACCGTCAGCGCCACCAGCCAGTGGATCAACACTGACACATGGCCGAAACGATCGGCGGTATTTTTCCAGAGCATCCTGTTTCCTTCGATTACCGATTGGCTGGCTGCAATAATTAAACTTTAGGAAACATAAAATCAATAATAAATTTAACTATGTTACTTCTTAGAAATATTAGTCAGTGAATTTGTTTGAGATGTTCGGAGTTCATCAGATAAATCGTTGAAGATGATATGATTTCTTTCACGTGGCGATTATGCTAGTTGTTGAAAATTAGGCTTATTATCTATTAATGTCAGCTTTTGTCATTTTACGTAAACCGTTCATGGATTGCTGGGCGGGATTATTGGTTGGCAAAAGTTATGCCTATTTCTTGCGGCGAAGAGCAGGGCGGAAAGATTAAATTATTCGAACGGTTACGCTAAATCCTCTGCGGCGTGACGGCCGACTTTGCTACCATTAGCGCCAAGAGTCGGCTCTTTGTGGCCGGTTAACCCAGTGAAATAACAAGGAAACGTCATGGGCCGAACCCGAGTAACCGACAGCAGCCTGCGTTTGGCCGTCCTGTTGGCGATGTTGGTGATCATTTTGGCCGGGGTGAAAGCCGCCGCCGACATCGTGGTGCCGTTTCTACTGGCGGTATTCCTCGCCATGGTGCTGAACCCGCTGGTGACGATGCTGGAACGCCGCCGGGTGCCGCGCATCCTTGGGGTGACGCTGCTGGTGACGGCGGTGATCGTGGTCGTGATGCTGTTTATCGGCATGCTGGGCGCTTCGCTGAACGAGTTCGCCCGCTCGCTGCCGCAGTACCGCGGCATGATGATCGAGAAACTGCGCGAGCTGCAGCATTACGCCGATCGCTTCAATATCAGCCTCTCCAGCGAGGCGATGCTGCAGTATGTCGATCCCAGCGCGGCGATGAATCTGGTTACCCGCATGCTGGGGCACCTGTCTGGCGCCATGACCAACGTCTTCCTGCTGCTGATGACCGTGGTGTTTATGCTGTTTGAAGTGCAACTGCTGCCTTATAAGCTGCAGCAGGCGTTGGATAAGCCGAACGAAGGCCTCGCCGCGATGCGGCGGGCGCTGGACGGCGTGACGCGCTATCTGGTGATTAAAACCATCATCAGCCTGGCCACCGGCGTGATCGTCTGGATCTTCCTGGCGGCGGTCGGCGTGCGCTTCGCCTTTATCTGGGGGCTGCTGGCGTTTCTGCTCAACTATATCCCCAATATCGGCTCGGTATTGGCCGCCATTCCACCGTTGATTCAGGCGCTGCTGTTCAACGGATTGGGCGATGCGCTGGTGGTGGCGGGCGGCTTTATCGCTGTCAACATGGTGATCGGCAATATCCTCGAACCGCGGGTGATGGGGCGCGGGCTGGGGCTGTCGACGTTGGTGGTGTTCCTGTCGCTGATCTTTTGGGGTTGGCTGCTCGGCCCGGTGGGCATGTTGCTGTCGGTGCCGCTGACGATCGTGGCGCGCATCGCGCTGGAGACCACCGAGGGCGGCTATCGGCTGGCGGTTATCCTGGGGGACGGCCGCCCGCCGCGCCAGCCTCCGGCGGCGCCGGAGTGAGGTAATTTCTTGTAGCCACGTTGAGCCGTGCGTTGTTAATGAGTTTTGAATAAGCCACCCAACGGTGGCTTAACGCTTCTATCTGTCTGTTGTATCTAAGCTTGGAGGCAGGTCAGTGATTCTCTACCGACAGAGGACACAGTACGAAAGTTTCTAACTATCACCAAGCAGCTATCGGCGGCAATGACCGATGCCTATTCTAGAGGCATTAAACTGTTCAAAACTTCAAAAGCCGGTCACTATTACCCCACTACGGTACAAAAGTATCAACTAGACAAACTATACAATGATGGAGCTTAAGCCCAAGAGCTTATTTAAGTACTTCAAAAAATGATTGATGCGAAGTGATTTACTTTATGTTGCGACCACCTACTTCGCAAGATGGGTGTTTACTTCGCAATATGGTGTTTTTGCTTCGCATGATGGTGCAAAATATAGTATATATATCAATGAATTACGCGCGGCATGTAGTATTGCTTCGCATCTTGCGATCTTATATTAATATTATTCTTCATTCGAATTTTTATAATAAAGAATCGCCAAGTAAACTTGTCGTAGTCAAAGCTCGTACCTCGCTTTAACTAAGAAAAATTAATAGGGATTAAACTTGCGTTTTTTCTCCTTTCAGTCGAAAATAACGCGGGGTTTTGAGTCTTGCCTCGCCGACATAAAAGTACTAACTACCTCAAAATAACTGCCTTGTTAGTAACTGATGCACTTCGTTTGTCTAGGGATCGGGCTGTTAAAGCCCTTAAATAAAACTACTCAAAGTAACTACTGAAAAGCCAGTTAGTAGAAAAGAAAAGACAAGTCGTCGCCCCGTCCGTAAGTAGGGAAGTCCAATGGCCTCCGGGCAGTACAATTGCGATTCATTGAACTGTGAATTCAGTACTTAATCGAGATATGATAGAGTACTGCAAAAGATGCTTGCATAGGTAACTGAACAATGAGGAAAATACTACTAGTACTGGCTATGCTATCCCCAGCAGCACAGGCAATCAACATTCCCAACTTCACGTGCGAAGATATTCGCCGGTCGGTTTTTAAAACTGACGCAGACTTTTACACTAGGATATCAAAGGAAGCACCACCCGTCCCATATGGCTCTTACCGTTATATGACAGACATAAATCATGTTCCGTATTTCGAAATAATAATTATCAATGAATTAAATAATGATGGTTGGTACTACGGAAGCTTATATAATAGTCCTGATGGTCAGGTTAGTACTGATTTAAGATGTAAGAAAGACTAACCATATGTGATTTTGTCCCTTGCATAATATCTAATGCAAGGGACAAAAATAATTATTTAAATGTGAATATATTCTCAATGTTATCATCAAATAGCAAATAAGTCGCATGAAGAGTTTTTTTTAATTCATCCAACTTTACGCTTTGGTCTTTGTTAAGATGTTTTAATCCATCTAATAAAATTGATCCTGCAATAACATTCGGATCTTTTTTGTAGTAAGTTAAGTGGACAACAGCGGTATTGCTATAATCACTTATTTTCGTTTTAAGTGTTTCCCTGTATTCTTCTTTCATTGTATAACCAAAGCGTTTAGTGCTATTAAGCAAAGTGAGAAAATCCATTGATTTTTTACGTAGATCTCTCAATCTATTATCTAAATTATTCAATTCCACACTGGAAATATTAATTTTTTGATTGGTATTTTCGTTTGCATTATAAAGATGTTCCACCTTGCATGTTGTTTCTTTTAATAAATCAAAATTGAACACTTCAATATCAACTTTCACATCATTAAATCTAGCCAAAAGGTTTTGAGCGTGATCAATTGCTTGTGCTTTAAAGAAATTAATAGCCTTAGCCCCGGCATAAAGAGCAGCCCCAGCCATACAGATGTTTGCACCCGCACTTATCCAATCTGTTAATGAACCTAGTTCCATTTTCTTATCCGTGCTGTAGTAGAGAATACTGATCAGTAGCAGTACTACAAGAGTGAGCAGTACTATAACTACTCCAGTAATAATTCTGTTTGCCCATTTTGTACTTTTTTGCTCTAGATAACGATTACTTTTACCGATAATATTAGCAGACTTTACAGTCCTAATATTGAAAGCTATATCTATATTTGTATTATTGGATCTCTTTAGAGACATCCATAAGTAAGCGGCAGTTATAACAATTAAAAAGGCTACTCCTATCCAAATTATGGCTTTGGGTATATCAAGCATGCTATATATAATAATTATAATCCAAACAAAAGTTATAGCTGATGCGATAACTTCATTCGATAGCGATATTGAGTATCTTATATCACCTTTGACTAGGTTTAGCTTATAAATATTTCCTGAGAAATAAGATTCAAGTATATCAATGTGTCTCTCCCAATTTTCCTGCCACTGCTTCCCACTAATACACGTGATCAGGAAATGTAGACTGATAAAATAACCGAGTATGCTAGTGCAAAACAAAAAGGATCTTAGTTCTGTACCGAATTTTCCGTCCTTTAAAAATGCGGTAGAGATAACACCACAAACTGCGACTAGTACAGATATAAAAGTCCAAAAATATGTAGATCGTTTCCAGTACAATTCAATTTCAAATTTACGAATGTCATGGGCTTTATTGTAAGCCTCTTCTATTTTTCTGTAGTCTTGCTTAGTGAATTTCTCTCCATCCGAGAGACTCTTCCCTAGTAAATGTTCAAAGTATTCTTTGCTCTCAATAGGGAAGGTATATTCAGTTGCTTTTTCATTATTTTCCATATGTTATTACCTCACGTACTTCCACACACTAGCGGGAATCTTATCGTACAGTTTGCCCATTGTGATTTCTGCTAGTCGATGGTCAGAAGCTGCATAGAAAGTTTCTAACGCATCATTAGAAAGCTCATACTTGTTCTTATCGATTACTTTTTCGAGTGTTTCAATACTAATACAACGGCGAAGTTGCATTATCCAATCTTGTTTGGTCATACAGGCTCTGTGCTGTGGGAAGGAAGATACAAGTACTTATTCTACACCAAGGCTGCGATGTTGGCGATATAGACCAGCAAGCGCACACATTTTGTGTGTTTTTTAATCATTTTATCTTATTCCATGAACAGAACAAGCCCAATGGTGGTGAATCCAGTACTGTCATTATTAAAATACAATTACTTCTTAATAGCAATGAATTCAGCGATGGATTTATTTTCTGCATAAACAGACTTGATATATTCAGATAATTTCCTATGACATGTAATAGAATCTCGTTGTATTTTTTTAATTTCTGCTAATGTTATATCTATTGCAGGGGCATCCGCATAAATCAATGAATCACTTTCACACGCTGCCATTTCAAATTCAGTCTGTAGGTTATTGTAAAAATCAGCTGCAGATTTAATCTCATCTATAAGATTTGATGCATATGGCGTAATTTCATAGTTGTATCGTGGAATGGATTTTAGCCTGTTTTGAATGGAGTATGATAGGTTAAAAAAATCAATCAGTACGTTTTCTAATTTACTTAAATCCTCCTTTCTATTAGGTGGCGATCCTGTTTTAAATTTTATGGCATTGATTAAGATACGGCTACTGTTCATTATTTGACTTTTGTACTGAAAACTTAATGAGGAAAGTTTTCTTAAATCTTCGTATACAGCTTCTTCGATTACCTTGGAGACGACATCGTAATGCTTTTGAGCCATCCATTCAGGTGCTTTCTTATAAGCCATATAGGCTACTAATAAAGTACCGGCGGTACTTAAAGAGCTTATCCAATCTGTTAATGAACCTAGTTCCATTTTCTTATCCATGCTGTAATAGAGAGTACTGATCAATAGTAGTACTACAAGAGTGAGCAGTACTATAACTAGTCCTGTGATTATTCTATTTGTCGATTTCATTTCACGAACTGCCATACGGTAGCTGGAGAGTGTTGTTTAGTAACTAAGCTAATCATTGTTGTCGCAACCTAATCTGTGTTTTTTGTGAAAAAATCATGAACTTTTTTTGTTGAATGTTGAAATTCATTAAGGCACCTTATTATTATTCCAAAATGAATCTTTACGTTTTTAACTGAGTCAAATATATCGGTAACAATAGAATTACATACAATGTCGTAATCGTTGATTTCATTATCAGGCCATCGCAACATTTGTATTCTTGTTGAGGATGAAACGTATACGGAATAAAACTCCTCTATTTTTGAGAAGAATTCATCAATAAGTATTTTTTGCTTGTTTTTTAGTGCCCATCCCTGACGCTCTAATGTATCAATATCTTTTTTAAACTCTCTAATTTCTCTAAAAGTATACCAAGCATCTTTATCTTTAAGCTCTAAGGTTTTTACTAATTCATCATGTCTTTCTCTTGAGTTAAATAAAGCCTTATAGCCAATGTAATTAAATGGATCAGTTATTCCTTCTAATGATATTGAAATTTTTGGACATGTTTCACAAATTATTTTATTAGCTAACAATAATGAAATTTCGTCAGCCTTTTGGTTTACCCAACCCTTAGCATTTAACGCAGCATAAACGGCAGCACTGGCCATAGCTATATTAGCAGCGGCACTAACAATGTCTGAAGTATTCCCAAAGTCCAAAACTGGTTTCTCCCCGAAAGTTGGTAGTGTAATTGCTGCTGAGATAGCTGTGATGGTGATCATGATAACGTCTATTCGTCTCACGCCAAATTGTCCCCACCATTATGTGTTTGATAGTATAATACTATTATCTGGTGGTACTAACAATAAAGGGCGTCAACCTGAAGTAATAAGTTAGTACCACCGGACAATCCAACCTCCTCTAAGCCTTATCACGCGATTTAAATCACACTGGCAATACACTTCAACGGATTGGGTGATGCGCTGGTGGTGGCGGGAGGTTTTATCGCAATCAACATGGTGATCGGCAATATCCTCGAGCTGCGGGTGATGGGGCGCGGACTGGGGTTGTCGACGCTGGTGGTGTTCCTGTCGCTGATTTTTTGGGGCTGGCTGCTCGGCCCGGTCGGCATGCTGCTGTCAGTGCCGCTGACGATCGTAGCGCGCATCGCGCTGGAAACCACCGAGGGCGGCTATCGGCTGGCGGTTATCCTGGGCGACGGCCGCCCGCCGCGTCAGCCTCCGGCGCCGCCGGAGTGAGGTAATTTCTTGTAGCCACGTTGAGCCGTGCGTTGTTAATGAGTTTTGAATAAGCCACCCAACGGTGGCTTAACGCTTCTACTGCTAATGCATATTGTGAACATTGGCTATTCAGTAAAAAACTACAACCACTTAGACCACTTTATATAGGCGACACAAACGACAATGGCCCAGATGAGGGTGAGGTAAAAACCAGAGTTTGGGAACATTGAAACGAAAATAACCCCGCCGATAATAATGAGTACGATAGGGATTAGGTAAGCGAACGAGTTACCCAGCCATTCAATCAACCACTTCATTTTGTGAGGATCTTGTTCATCAGGAAAATGATTTCCTCTTCATTATTAGAGCCTGAATTAGTTAGGTAGATGATTTTTTTCATTTCTGGCTCGATCATAAAGTACAGCAACTCTAGGTTTTCTTTGTAGAGAGCTGAGTAATAGTTAGGATCTGAAAATTGAAGTTTTCTTGCGGAAAGGGCGGCTGTTTGCATTTTCCCATAGAAACTTAAAACGCTTACGGCAACTAAGCTACTTTTATTGATGATGTTAATATGTGATTCTTTGAAGTCGTGGGATTCAGTAATTAGTTTTGCGAGCGTATACGCAACTGACAATTTAGAAAACTTTTCTGATGCATGGTTAGCAAGTTTTTCAGTGATAGTTTGCATAATTTTATGCTGACCTGGGCCACTGATCCTACTAAGCTTAATATTAAAATAGATTTCCACCATATCCAGTACTACGTCTTTTCGCTGGTACACCTGCCGAATTGATAACAGCATGCGGGTATCTTCTTGCCTCAACTGCTTACATACGTCTTTGTAGTCATCAAACAGACAGGAACCATACCAACTTGCTCGCTCGGCACCAGACCTAACACTCTGTACAGTACTGGTAGTGTCTTTCTTGAGTTGTACAATGGATCTCTCAATACTTAGGGCTATGGCTCGGTCTGCTTGCATCTTTAACTTGAGATAGGACATGCGTTATCATTTCCTTTGATGTAGAATCCATTAGGCGATTATATATTGAACAGTAAATAATGCAAGGATGACCAATGAAGAGAGCAATTGCATATATCGTATTGACTCTGATCTACTTTGTAGTACTGGCTGAAGTGGTTTTCAGGCGTCTATCAGAGGATACGTACTTAACGGTGGCGAAAATCTCAAACCCACTAGGTTTAATGAGTTCATCGTTTGACTCTCTAATTGTTATGCTCATTTTACTATCTATCGTTATTTCTTGGGTAACGATGCGTCTTATCTCAAAGCGTAGAGATTGATAGCATAATAATGTTCGCTGCCCTAATAAAAGGGCATCTCACCACTAATAAGTTTGCATTAATGGAAAAGGCGCCTTTTCCTCCATTGCATTTTATTTATTGGGAACTCCGTTGAATAATGGTTAATCCACCGCAACCATCTCCGATGCCGTCGGCTTAAGAAAGATTTTGCCGTTCACACCGGGCTGCGCGGCGTGTTGCAGCGCCGCTGCGTACTGATACAGAGGGTAAATCGCGGCGGGCGGGCGCAGCGCCAGCTGGCCGCGGCGCAGCAGCTGGAATAGCTGATAAAACGCCGTTTGCCACTGCGCCGGCGCCGCCTGCGCATTCCATTTACGCAGGTGGAACAGCGAAGCGCGCAGCTTTAACTCGTCCACTACGCGCCGCCAGTCCACCTGGCACCCGCCTAAAAGGCCCAGCGCCACGAAATCGCCGCCGGAGCGAACCGCTCGCGCCAGCTGCAATCCGTCTTCTCCGCCGATGCAGTCGATGGCGGCGCAGGCGCCAAAATGGGTCATTTGCGCCAGCTGCGGCGCTTCGATAACGCGCCAGGCGCCGGCGGCCAGCAGCGCCTGGCGATGGGCGGCGTTGCGCGCCACCACCGCCAGACGAATACCACGCAGCGCCGTCAGCTGCGCCAACAGCAGGCTAACGGCGGAGCCGCCGCCGTTGAGCAGCAGCACGTCGCCGGCGTTGAGCGGCAGCCATTGCGTTAGCAACACCCAGCAGGTGAGCGGGTTGATGTAAATCTGCGCCGCGTCGTTGTCGTCGATGTCGTCCGGCACCCACACCACCCGATCCTCAGGCAGCGTGACGAAGGTTTGCCAGCTGCCGTCACCCGCTACCGCCAGCGCGCGTCGGCCGGTCGAGCGCCCGCTCTGCGGATCGACGATGACGCCTGCGCCTTCATAGCCCGGCACCTGCGGCAGGGCGATACGGTGCGCGTATTGGCCGTGAATCGGGATCAGGTCGGAAGGATTGATCGGGGCATAGCGCATCTGCAGCAGCAGCCGGCCGGGGCGCAGCGGCGGCCTGTTCACCTGCTGCAGCGTCAGCACCTGGGCGGGATCGCCGAAGCGGTTGAAGCTCAATCGGGGAAATGACGACGGCATGGGTTACAGCACGAAGAAAAAGTAGACATCCAGCGCCAGCAGCACCAGCCACAGGCAAAGATACAGCACCAGGTGCTCACGCACGTTGTTGACGATAGCCGCCAGTATTCGGTTTAACATTTCAGCCGCCAGAAGAAAGAGACTTTTGATTATAGTCCTTTTCTCGGCGTCTTTTATAGCGCGCCGCGCATGAGTGCTGGAAGAATGGCGATAAAAAAGCCTGCGTTATCGCAGGCTTGATGTCATACCGCCAGCAGCGCCAACGGCGTCGAGTTCGTTGGCGTGTTCGGCGGGTAGAAATAACGCAGCACGTTATACAGCGAGTAGAACTCCAGCCGGTTGCGCGCGTTGATCTTCTCCGTGATGTGGCGCTTGTGCACGTATACCGTATGCGAGCTAATTTGCAGTTTTTTCGCGATGCGGTAGTTGGGCATTTCCGCCATCCAATACTTCATTACCGTCAGTTCCTGCGGGCTGAACAGGGAACGCTCTTCGCCGTCATCGGCCAGCGCCAGCGGATTTTCGCGCAGCGTGCGCAAGGTGAGCGGCAGAATGCTTTTATTGAACAGAAACGCGTTATCGGCGATGCGCATTGGCGTTTCGCTGTAGGGGTAAGGCGTATCGAGATAGATAAAAAGCAGGGCAGACTGGCTGGCTTCCATAAACGCCAGCAGCTGTGCGTCCGCTTCGTTATAGCGGCACTGATTGCTGAGGTTCACCAGAATGTGGCTCGGCTGAAAGCTGGCCAACAGCGGCGTAGCGTACTCAATGCTGTGGCAGCACTTGATCGTCGTAATCCCACTATCAGCAAAGTAGCTGGCTATACCGACCCGGGTGAAGCAGCATTCGTCCACGACAAGTAGTTTCATGGTGACGTCCTTGTTGAAAGCCGATGGAGCATATCTTCTGTAAAATAGGACTTACACTGCAAGTGTTCAATTCGGAAATTCAACTGCTGAATGCAAGAAATTTCCGTTATAAGAATTTTTACTTGGTATTTAAAAGAGTTAGCAGGTTAAGAAATTGTAACCGTCAGATTTCGCTGTCCAGGGCTCGACGGGAACCAGGACAGCGACAGCCTTCGCTTAGCTAAATCGTTTCAGACCAAAGCTGGAGACGTCGACCGGCGGCGCTTTGTCCTGCGCGAACAGCGCGGCAATCTCGCCCAGTGCGCTGGCGAACTTGAAGCCGTGGCCGCTCAATCCGCTGATGACCATCAGGCGATCGCACTCCGGCAGGGTATCGATAATAAAGTCTTCGTCGGGGCTCATGTCATAGCTGCAGGCTTCGCCGTGTAAACATACGCCTACACCCGGCAAAAACTGCCGCAGGAAGGTGAAGACTTCGGTGCCGTCGCTGGTGTGGCTGCCGAAAGGTTTACGCTGCTCGGGGGCATCCATCGGCTGGCCACCGGCGTGTTTGCCCACTTTCAGGCCGTCGTTATCCGCCGGGAAGCCGTAATAGTGCGTGCCGTCTTGCGCTTCAACGGTAAAGGCCGGGAAGCGATTGTTCACGCTGTAGCGGCCATCCGCCTGATGCCAGGAGAATACCTTGCGCAATGGCGCAACCGGCAGCTGCGGCACCAGCGCTTTCACCCAGGTGCCGGCGGTGACCACCGCTTTTCGCGCCGTGAAACGCCCTTCGCCGGTGACGACTTCAACGCCGCCATCGATAGGCTCCACCGCGCTGACCGGGCAGTTGAACAACTGGCTGCAGCCGGCCTCTTTCGCCAGCTTGATCAGGCTGGCCACCGCCAGTTCGGAACGCAGGAAGCCGGCGTCCGGCTCGAAAACGCCGACGTAACCTTCCGGCGTGCGGAATTCCGGCCAGCGTTGAGCAATCTGTTCGGCGCTGAGGGTCTGTGCGTTCAGGCGGAATTTTTGCGCGCTCTGCTGAGCATTGCGAATGAATTCGGAGTGCTGCGGCCCCAGGTTGAGTACGCCGCACGACTGGAACAGTTCCTCGCCGGAATGTTGAATCAGCGCATTCCACAACGCCTGCGCGCGCAGCACCAGCGGCACGTACTTTTCACCTTCGCCGTAAGCGTGACGGATGATGCGGGTATCGCCGTGATGGCTGCCGTTGCGGTGCGGGGGAATGGCGCTGTCGATCATCAGCACTTTCAAGCCGGCGCGGGTTGCGTAATACCCTGCCGCTGCGCCGACTGAACCGCAGCCCACCACAATCAAATCATATTCCACGTGCCGACCCTCTCTGATAGCGATTTCTTATCGCCCATGATAAAAGGTTGGCGGGCGCAATGCACTGATTGAACGGCGAAGGGCAAAGAAAAAGGCGCCGGGAATGGGGCGCGGCGCCTTAGGGGTTAGGGGACGATGAATCAATGTTTTCTGCGATCAAGATCCTGATAATCCGTAGCTTCAATCTTGGCGATGCCGGCCTCTAAGATATTGATTAATTGACGGGCGACATCTGTGGTCAGCCAAAGCGTTCTGTCTACTTGGGCTTCTTCGGGCGTTTGGTCTAGTGAAGACAGGTAATGAAGGCGTATCATCATGGCGTCGTAAACGTCGACAGTACTGATATCCCAACCGACAAGCGGGTGCGTCTGAATTACTTCATCATTTCTGTCCATAAAGACCCCTTATTGAGTAGTAACTACCGTGAGTGACTAACGAGGATCAATGCGGCTCATCATCATGAGAGCAATTACAGTATACGCATCCGCTTTCATCGGTGGAGGGGGTTGTCACCAAAATTTGCAAAATAAATATTTATTTGAGCAATTATTCTACAAATTTGTATGTGTTGCAGTGGGTGAGTACAGCGCGGCGCGTTATTCCGCGTCGGCAGGTGGCGATGCACCATACAGACATTTTTCCAGCTCTTCGGCCAAATGGGCGAAATGCTTTTGCGTTTCGGCGTCGCGATTCTGGCTGTGCGATTCCAGCTTCAGGCTGTGGATCAGCCGCTGGTTGGCTTTGTCATCCAGGCTGAAGGCCAGATAAGAGAAAGCCACTTCCAGTACGTTCAAGCGCCTTTTCTGATCGGCAATCAACGCCAGCAGTTCGCCAAACGTCATTGCGTCTTCGGATTTCACCTTGTCCGGGGCCATGCTTACTCCTTTGCGTTAAATACAGCGCTGAGGCGGATTTTGTTCCAGAGTAAGGGTAAGCGATGAATGGGCTGGGCGCCAGAAACAAAAAAGCCGGAGAGCGACCCCCGGCAAAAACAGCATTGCAGTGTTATTCTGCGCTGAACCACTCGTCCGCGCTTTCCCAGGTTTCCTGAAGGATTTCCTCGATCAGATCCCGGTCGGTTTTGGCGCCCCCCAGCACGGAGAGCCCGTTGGCGCCGGCATAACGTACGTGCACGACGGCGTCTGGAAACTGGCGATTGACCCGTTTGCCCAGTTCACCGGTCAGCGCCTCAATGGCGCCCGACGGCAGCGGCCGGGTTTTATCTATAGTGACTTCAACACGCATAATTGCCCCCGAAGCGATTTACTGTTTATTTATACAGTTAACCGAGTACGGGGGCAAGAGGGCGAAGAAAAAATATCAGTCTTTCAGCGACCAGTTCAGGGTTTCACCGGCCAGGAAGGGGATCACGGATTCATTGCCCAGGGCGATCTCTTCCGGCTGGGTGGTCGACACGCGCTGCAGCTCGATGAAGTCTTCGTTGAGCGGCAGGCCATAGAAACGCGGGCCGTTGAGCGAGCAGAAGGCCTCAAAGTGCGCCAGCGCGCCGAGCTGTTCGAACACCGCGGCGTAAGCCGGGATGGCATTCGGCGCGTTGAAACAGCCGGCGCAGCCGCAGCTGGACTCTTTGCGATGCTTGAGGTGCGGCGCGGAGTCGGTACCGAGGAAGAAACGATCCGAGCCGCTGGCGACCGCCTGACGCAGCGCTTCCTGATGGACATTGCGCTTGAGGATCGGCAGGCAGAACAGGTGTGGGCGAATGCCGCCGACCAGCATGTGGTTGCGGTTGAACATCAGGTGCTGCGGCGTGATGGTGGCGCCGAGGAAACGATTGCCTGCCTGCACATATTGCGCCGCTTCTTTGGTGGTGATGTGCTCGAAGACGATCTTCAGCTCCGGGAACTGCTGGCGGATCGGTTCCATCACCTGCTCGATAAAGCGCGCCTCGCGGTCGAAGATATCGACGGCAGGGTCGGTCACTTCGCCGTGGATCAGCAAAGGCATGCCGATTTTTTGCATCTGTTCGAACAGCGGGTAAATGCCGGTCACGTCGCTGACGCCGTGGCTGGAGTTGGTGGTGGCGTTGGCCGGATACAGCTTGGCGGCAGTAAACACCCCTTGCTCAAAGCCGTTGACCAGTTCACTGGCCGCCAGGGAGTTGGTCAGATAGCAGGTCATCAGCGGAGTGAAGTTGTGGCCCTGCGGGACCGCCGCCAAAATGCGATCGCGGTAGGCGCGCGCGGCGGCCACGGTCGTTACGGGCGGAACCAGGTTCGGCATCACGATCGCCCGGCCAAATACCTGGCTGGTATAGGGCACCACCGTTTTCAGCATCTCGTCGTCACGCAGGTGGATATGCCAGTCGTCTGGGCGGCGGATTTTCAGAACTTGAGGTTGTGCGGTCATCTAGCTAGGCTCCGGCGGTCAAATACGTCTAATGAAAAGCGAATAATGGGTTTATTCACGCCGGGGTGTAAGGATAAGCGGAAAGCGCCTGAGATGCATCTGTTTGTTGGCGACAAGTTGAAATCAATAGCGCGGCGGGCGCATAGTAACAGGGATTTCAACGATGCCGACGCCAATACCGTCGACCTTCATCAAGTGGAAAGGGAGAAAGCAATGGAAGTACGCGTTATCGCCACCCTGCAAGCGAAAGCGGGATTTGAAGACGCCGTCAGCGAAGCGGTGCACGACATTCTCGAGCCGAGCCGCCAGGAGTTGGGCAACCTGCAATATGATTTGCATCGCGATCTGGAAAAGCCGGGCGTTTTCGTGTTCTTTGAGCGTTGGGCCAGCAGCGAAGCGCTGGATAAGCATAATGAGACGGCGCATTTTCAGCAGTTCGTCAGCCGGCTTGACGGCAAGTTGGATGTTTTAGACATCAAAAAACTGAAAAAGATAGCCTGAGCCTTTTTGCAGGCAAGAAAAAACCCGCCGATGGCGGGTTTTTTTTAGAGCTGCAGATTAACTTATTCGTTAACCGGCTGCGGCTTGGTGGCCGGCGCGGTGGCCTGGCTCACCGCCGAATGGCCGCCTGCCGAGCCTTTGCCTTCAAAGTTGAAGGAAGGGCGCTGCCAGTCGCTGTGCTTGCGTTCTTCCGGCACGTAGGCCGGCGCAGGCGCTTTGGTCATCGGCGCAGTGGCGATGTGTTTGTACAGTACGTCCTGCACGGCTTTCACCGGTGCCGGCTGCTGAGCAACCACAGGCGCAGGTTCTGCGGCGATTGGCGCCGGGGCTTTTTCGACCGGAGCGGCTTCCACGGCGGCTGGCGCAGGCGCTGCTTCTGCCACTGGCGTTTCTTCCGCTTGCGCAGCTTCTGCCGGCGCAGCGTCGACCACAGGCTCGTCTTCCACCGGCTTGGCTTCAACCACAGGTTCTGCCGCAACGGTTTCAGCTACCGGCTCGGCTTCCACTGCCGGGGCAGTCTCTTCCGCTTTCGGTTCTTCAACTGCGGCAGGTGCCGGCGCGGCTTCCACCGGCGCCGGGGTTTCCTCGGCCGGGGTGGCAACGACAGGCGCTACGGCTGCAGCTTCTTCCGTTACGGTAACGGCCGCAGTTTCAACGGCGGCTTCTGGTGCCGGCTCGTTGACGCTGGCCGCAGCCTGAGTTTCTTCCACGGCAACGCTGTGCTGTTCAACCGCTGCGGCGACAACCGGTGCCGCTGCCTGTTCTACTTCTACGGCTTCGGCCTGCACTTCGGCTTCTTCAACCTGAGCAACCGGGTAGCTTACCCAGACTTTGCCCGATGCCATTTCCGGCGAAGCGAACGCGCCCGCCAGCGGCATTGGGGACTGCAGCGGGTAACGCTCATCGCGGTAACGACGGCGACGCTGTCCGCTGACGCGCAGGTGACGCGGTGAACGACGGGAACGGCGCGGCATGCCTTCGCCGTTGCCACGGTTTTCGCCCTGGGCATCGTCTTCCGGCTGAGCGGCAACGGTTTCCGGCAGCAGCTTGACGCTGTCGTCGGCGGTCGGCTGCGCGACTTCGGCTTTCGCTACCGGCGCTTTCGGCGCCAACAACTCTTCCGCTGCACGCTGCAGTTCTTCTTCCGCAGACAGGATACGCACTTTCTGCGACAGAGGGCGGCGCTGGCGGCGCTGCATGTTCTGCTGCTGGCGTTCTTCCTGCTCTTCGTCGGTGCTCTCGACAGCTTCAACGCTTTCCAGCGCTTTCACTTCCTGCTGCGCCTGACGTTTTTCTTCCTGACGACGACGCTGGCGTTCAGCACGCTGCTCACGGCGTTGCTGCTGATCTTCGCGCGGCGCTTTAGCGCTGTCTTCCGAGGCGGTTTCCTCCGCTACCGGCGCGTTCTGCTGCTGGTTGCGGCGGTTACGGCGCTGTTCATCGCGGGATTCACGCGATTCACGGCCTTCGCGGTTCTCACGCGGCTCACGGTTGTCGCGCTCGCGATTGTCACGGCCTTCACCGCGCTCTTTACGCTCGCCGCGTTCCGGACGGTCGCCACGCTCACCGCGCTCTTTACGGCCGGTGCCTTGGCGACGCTGACCGCGACGATCCTGACGACGGTTTTCACCGTTGCTTTCCGCCTTCGGCGTTTCGGCCGGTTTGGTTTCTTCGACGGCAGGTTGTTCCTCACCGGCGAACAGGCTCTTCAGACCACCGAACAGGCGGCCCAGGAAGCCCGGCTTGGCGGCGGCCGGCGTTGCGGCTTTAGCTTTGGCGGCGGTGGCAGGTTTGGCCACGGCGACAGGTTCTTCAGCCGGCGGTGGCGCATCGGCGGACAGGGAGAAGGAAGCCAGGGCCGGTTGCTCCGGACGCTTGCGTTCCATCGGCGCGTCTTCCAGCGGGCGCTCCATGTCTTCTTCGTGCAGCTTCGGCAGCAGGTAGCTGAGGGTAGAGGTTTCCTCGCCCTTGCGCACGCGCAGCACCGAGTAGTGCGGGGTTTGCATTTCATCGTTAGGCACGATGACGGCTTTCACGCCACCCTGACGTTTTTCGATCGCGCTGACGGATTCGCGCTTTTCGTTCAGCAGGTACGAAGCAACCTGAACCGGCACGATAGCGTGAACTTCTTTGGTGTTTTCCTTCAGCGCTTCTTCTTCGATCAGGCGCAGGATGGACAGCGCCAGCGATTCGTTGTCGCGAATGGTGCCGGTGCCGTTACAGCGTGGGCACACGTGGTGGCTGGATTCGCCCAGCGACGGGCTGAGGCGCTGACGGGACATTTCCAGCAGGCCGAAACGGGAAATGCGGCCGATCTGGATGCGCGCGCGGTCTTGGCGCACGGCATCGCGCAGGCGGTTTTCCACTTCGCGCTGGTGGCGAACCGGCGTCATGTCGATGAAGTCGATGACGATCAGGCCGCCAAGGTCACGCAGGCGCAGCTGGCGAGCGATCTCGTCCGCCGCTTCCAGGTTGGTGTTGAACGCCGTCTCTTCGATGTCGCCGCCGCGGGTGGCGCGGGCGGAGTTGATGTCGATGGCGGTCAGCGCTTCGGTGCTGTCGATGACGATCGAGCCGCCGGACGGCAGGCGCACTTCACGCTGGAAGGCGGATTCGATCTGCGATTCGATCTGGTAGTGGCTGAACAGAGGGATTTCACCGCTGTACAGTTTGATTTTGCTGCTGAAATCCGGGCGGCCCAGCGCAGCGATGTGCTCTTTGGCCAGATCGAGAATTTTCGGGTTGTCGATCAGGATTTCGCCGATGTCCGGGCGCAGGTAATCGCGGAAGGCGCGCACGATAACGTTGCTTTCCTGGTGGATCAGGAACGGCGCGGGGCGGCCTTCGGCGGCTTTTTTAATCGCTTCCCAGTGCTTCAGGCGGAAGGAGAGATCCCACTGCAGCGCGTCGGCGGATTTGCCTACGCCCGCGGTGCGAACGATCAGGCCCATGCCGTCCGGCAGTTGCAGCGAGGAGAGCGCTTCTTTCAACTCGGTGCGATCGTCACCCTCGATGCGGCGGGAAATACCGCCGGCGCGCGGGTTGTTCGGCATCAGCACCAGATAACTGCCCGCGAGACTGATGAAGGTGGTCAAGGCGGCGCCTTTGTTGCCACGTTCTTCTTTGTCTACCTGAACGATGACTTCCTGGCCTTCGCGCAGCACATCTTTGATGTTCGGGCGGCCATGGGAAGAGTAATTGCTAGGGAAGTATTCGCGGGCGATTTCTTTAAGAGGGAGGAAACCATGTCGTTCTGCGCCGTAGTCCACGAACGCTGCTTCAAGACTTGGTTCAATGCGGGTGATTTTGCCTTTGTAAATATTCGCTTTTTTCTGCTCATGACCCGGACTTTCGATATCCAAATCATACAGCCGCTGTCCATCTACGAGGGCAACACGCAACTCTTCCTGCTGAGTTGCGTTAATCAACATTCTTTTCATCTTAACTTACTCGTTATTTTTACATTATCGACAAAGCTGCGGGCAAAATAACCTCATGGCCGGAGTTAAACCGAAAGCCCCGTGTCTTCTCGCAAAGCCGTCAACCTCACGGTTGTCGCCTGCATAGGGGCGCATTATCTCGGTAAGCCTGCTTTTCTTTGTGAAAGACAGCACTTTTACTAGGGGAATAGCCTCTGATTTACGTCGACAGATCTGATTCCATTTGCCGGCCAAGCTGCAACCCGCAGCCCGCTAATTGTTTGATTTCGCATTACGTCTTACGCCATTGCTGCGTTTTTGCGCGATCAGACAAATTTTATAATTCCACCGTTTTCCCTGTTTAACGAGAATCAACGCGGAAAGTGACTGCATTATTCCACTGCTGATGCCGTTATAGCAAGGTGACTTTTCCTTAACTGCGGAAGAAATCGCAAACGTTCAAACCGGCTTGCTGCCTTATTGTCCGCTGGGGTTTCGCCCGCCGTCAGAGAGACAGTTAAGCACAGAAAAAGATGTGGCGCTATTCACGCGCTCTATTTAGAATCCCGCACCATGAAAACGAACAATCCAGCAGTACAATTCATCACGATTTCCGACGACGAAGCCGGTCAGAGAATCGACAACTTTCTGCTCGCTCGCCTGAAAGGCGTGCCGAAAAGCATGATTTACCGCATCGTGCGCAAAGGCGAGGTGCGGGTCAATAAAGGGCGCATCAAGGTCGAATACAAATTGGCGGCCGGCGACGTGGTGCGCGTGCCGCCGGTGCGGGTGGCCGAGCGCGAAGAGACGCCGGTGTCGGCCAAGCTGGATAAGGTAGCTGCGCTGGCCGATTGCATTCTGTATGAAGACGACCACCTGCTGATCCTCAACAAGCCTTCCGGCACCGCGGTGCACGGCGGCAGCGGCCTGAGCTTCGGCGTGATCGAAGGGCTGCGCGCGCTGCGCCCGGAAGCCCGCTTCCTCGAGCTGGTGCACCGTCTGGATCGCGACACCTCCGGCGTGCTGCTGGTGGCCAAGAAGCGCTCCGCGCTGCGCTCGCTGCATGAACAGCTGCGGCTGAAGGGCATGCAGAAGGATTATCTGGCGCTGGTGCGCGGCCAGTGGCAATCCCACTGCAAGGCCGTACAGGCGCCGCTGCTGAAAAACATTCTGCAAAGCGGCGAGCGCATCGTGCGCGTCAGCAGCGAAGGCAAGCCTTCGGAAACCCGCTTCAAGGTGGAAGAGCGTTACGAATTCGCCACGCTGGTGAAGGCCAGCCCGATCACCGGGCGCACTCACCAGATCCGCGTGCACACGCTGCATGCCGGGCACCCGATCGCCTTTGACGATCGCTATGGCGACCGCGAGTTCGATCGCCAACTGGCGGGTACCGGCCTGAAGCGGCTGTTCCTGCACGCCGCGGCGCTGCGCTTCGAGCATCCGGCCACCGGCGAAACGATGCGCATCGAAGCGCCGATGGACCAAGAGCTGCGCCACTGCCTGCAGGTGCTGCGCCGGCAGGTGGCCAAGTAATCCGCGTCAGACCAGCGGGTTGATGCCTTCAGCCCGCAACATGTCCAACAGCGCGATCAACGGCAGGCCGATCAGGGCGTTCGGGTCCCGGCCTTCCAACCTGTCGAACAGCGCGATCCCCAATCCCTCGCTCTTGAAACTGCCCGCGCAGTTCAGCGGTTGCTCCAGACGTACATAGGCGGCGATCTCCGCTTCGCTCAACGCGCGAAAATGCACGTGGAACGGCTCGCACAGGGCCTGCAGCTGCTTGCTGCGGCCGTTGTACAGCGCCAGGCCGGTATAGAAGGTCACGGCCTGGGCGCTGGCCTGGCGCAGCTGCGCCCGGGCGTTTTCCTCGGTATGGGGCTTGCCGGTGATGTTGCCATCGATCACGCAGACCTGATCGGAGCCGATGATCAGATGCTCGGGATAGGCGAGGGCCAGCGCCTGAGCCTTCGCCGCCGCCAGGCGCAGCACCAGCGCTTCGGCGCTTTCGCCCGGCAGTGGGGTTTCATCCACCTCGGGTGCGGCGCAGTCGAAGGGCAGCCGTAACTTCTCCAGCAGCATTTTTCGATAGGGTGAGGTGGAGGCTAAAAGCAATCTCTGCATAATTTTTTTCGCAAACCGTAGCGTAAATGGGTATGGCATTTTAAACTGTCGGCCGCTGTGGAAGCGAATATTGGTGAAAGGAGCCGTTTTACGGCCTTTTTCTTTGACTCTATGTCGTTACAAAGTTAATATGCGCGCCCTATGCAAAAGGTAAAATTACCCTTGACCATTGATGCGGTACGTACCGCTCAGAAACGCCTGGACTATGCTGGTGTCTATGCGCCTGAGCAGGTTACTCGTGTTGCCGACTCCGTGGTCAGTGTGGACAGTGATGTCGAGGTGTCGTTGTCGTTCAATATCGACAATCAACGCCTCGCGGTGATAACAGGGCATGCGGACGTCACGGTAACGTTGATGTGCCAACGCTGTGGAGTCCCGTTCGAACATCAGGTTCACACAACATATTGTTTTAGCCCGGTCGTCAATGATGAGCAGGCTGAGGCATTACCGGAAGCGTACGAACCGATCGAAGTTGACGAGTTTGGCGAAGTCGATCTGTTGGCGATGATTGAAGACGAAATTATTCTTTCACTGCCTGTCGTTCCGGTACATGAATCTGAACACTGTGAAGTGTCCGAAGCGGACATGGTATTTGGCCAACTGCCTCCCGAGGCGGAGAAACCGAATCCGTTTGCCGTATTAGCCAGTTTAAAGCGTAAGTAATTGAGGAGTAAGGTCCATGGCCGTACAACAGAATAAACCAACCCGTTCCAAGCGTGGCATGCGTCGTTCTCACGATGCTCTGACCACGACTACTCTGTCTGTAGACAAAGTATCCGGTGAAACTCACCGTCGTCACCACATCACTGCCGACGGTTTCTACCGCGGTCGCAAGGTTATCGGCTAAGTAGCGATACCTTGACTCGTCTAACCCTGGCGTTAGATGCAATGGGCGGGGACTTCGGTCCCTGCGTCACAGTGCCTGCTTCGTTGCAGGCACTGGCCTCTAATTTACAGCTTCATCTCCTGCTGGTCGGCAATCCCGACGTCATCTCCCCTTTGCTTGCCCACGCCGATCCGGTTCTTCTGGAGCGTCTGCAAGTCGTGCCCGCCGAGTCCGTGATCGCCGGCGACGCCAAACCTTCACAAGCGATACGCGCCAGCCGCGGCACGTCGATGCGCATTGCGCTCGAGCAGCTCAGCAGCGGTAAAGCGCAGGGCTGCGTCAGCGCCGGCAATACCGGTGCGCTGATGGGATTGGCGAAGCTGTTGGTCAAGCCGCTGGAAGGCATCGAGCGCCCGGCGCTGATGACGGCGATCCCGAATCAGCAACGCAGTAAAACCGTGGTGCTGGATTTGGGCGCCAACGTCGAGTGCGACAGCACCATGCTGGTGCAGTTTGCCGTGATGGGCGCGGTGATGGCGGAAGAGGTGATCGGCATTGCGCAACCGCGGGTGGCGCTGCTGAATATTGGCGAAGAAGAGACCAAAGGCCTGGATAATATCCGCGAAGCGGCCGCTGTGCTAAAAAATACTCCGGCAATCAACTATATTGGTTACCTGGAAGGAAACGAGCTGCTCACCGGTAAGACCGACGTGTTGGTGTGCGATGGCTTCGTGGGCAACGTCACCCTGAAAACCATGGAAGGGGTGGTCAGGGTGTTCTTATCGCTGCTGAAATCGTCCGGCGACGGCAACAAGCGAGCGTGGTGGCTGAAATTGTTGGGCCGTTGGTTGCAAAAACGGGTGGTTAAGCGGTTCGGCCACCTGAACCCCGACCAGTATAATGGCGCATGTCTGTTAGGATTGCGCAGCACCGTAGTCAAGAGCCACGGCGCTGCGAACCCTCACGCGTTTGCAGTCGCAATCGAACAGGCTGTGCAGGCGGTGCAGCGGCAAGTCCCGGAAAGGATTGCTGCGCGCCTTGAGGCTGTATTACCTAAGAGTGACTGATCGTACATGTATACAAAGATTCTCGGTACGGGGAGTTATTTGCCCGTACAAGTGCGCACCAATGCTGATTTGGAAAAAATGGTGGATACCTCTGACGAGTGGATCGTCACGCGTACCGGTATCCGCGAACGTCGCATCGCCGCTGCGGATGAAACCGTCGCGACGATGAGCTTCCAGGCCGCTGAGAAAGCGCTGGAAATGGCAGGTGTGGCTAAAGAAGACATTGGGCTGATCGTCGTGGCGACCACCACGACCACTCACGCGTTCCCGAGCGCGGCGTGCCTGGTGCAGCAAATGCTGGGCATCAAAGACTGCGCGGCGTTCGATCTGGCTGCGGCCTGCGCCGGCTTTACTTATGCGCTCAGCGTGGCCGATCAGTACGTGAAGAACGGCGCGGTCAAACATGCGCTGGTTATCGGCGCGGACGTCTTGTCGCGCACGCTGGATCCTGAAGATCGCGGCACCATCATTCTGTTTGGCGATGGCGCAGGGGCGGTGGTGCTGGGGGCTTCTGAAGCGCCGGGCATTCTGTCTACCCATCTGCATGCCGACGGCAGCTACGGCAACCTGCTGACGCTGCCGTACAAGGATCGCCAGAATCAAGACAAGCCGGCCTATGTCACCATGGCGGGCAACGAAGTCTTTAAGGTTGCGGTTACCGAGCTGGCGCGCATCGTCGACGAGACGCTGCAGGCCAACAACATGGACCGCAGCGAGCTGGATTGGCTGGTGCCGCACCAGGCCAACCTGCGCATCATCAGCGCAACGGCGAAAAAACTGGGCATGGGGATGGACAAAGTGGTGGTGACGCTCGATCGTCACGGCAACACCTCTGCCGCCTCGGTGCCTTCCGCACTGGACGAAGCGGTGCGCGACGGGCGAATTCAGCGTGGCCAACTGGTGCTGCTGGAGGCCTTCGGCGGCGGCTTTACCTGGGGCTCGGCGCTGGTTCGTTTCTGATTTGGACAGGAAGAAAAAATGACGCAATTTGCTTTTGTTTTCCCGGGCCAGGGGTCGCAGACCGTTGGCATGCTGGCCGAGTTGGCCGCACAGTTTCCGATCGTCGAAGAAACCTTCGGCGAAGCCTCTTCCGCACTGGGGTACGACCTGTGGCAGCTGGTGCAGCAAGGCCCGGCGGAAGAGCTGAACAAAACCTGGCAGACCCAACCGGCTCTGCTGGCCGCCTCGGTGGCGATTTTCCGCGTTTGGCAGCAGCAGGGCGGTAAAGCGCCTGCGCTGATGGCGGGCCACAGCCTGGGCGAATACTCGGCGCTGGTCTGCGCCGGCGTGCTGGACTTCAAGGCGGCGATCCGTCTGGTCGAGCTGCGCGGCAAGCTGATGCAGGAAGCGGTGCCGGAAGGCACCGGCGCGATGTACGCCATCATCGGTCTGGACAACGACGCGATCGCCAAGGCGTGTGAAGAGTCTGCGCAGGGGCAGGTGGTTTCTCCGGTCAACTTCAACTCGCCGGGCCAGGTGGTCATCGCCGGCAACAAAGAAGCGGTTGAGCGCGCAGGCGCCGCCTGCAAAGCCGCAGGCGCCAAGCGCGCGCTGCCGCTGCCGGTGAGCGTGCCTTCGCACTGTGCGCTGATGAAACCGGCCGCCGACAAGCTGGCCGTGGCGCTGCAGGACATCACCTTCAACGCGCCGCAGGTGCCGGTGGTGAACAACGTCGACGTGCGCACCGAAAACGATCCGGAAGCGATCCGTAGCGCGCTGGTGCGTCAGCTGTACAGCCCGGTGCGTTGGACCGAGAGTGTAGAATTTATCGCAGCACAGGGAGTGACGTCGCTGCTGGAAGTGGGGCCGGGCAAAGTGCTGACCGGTCTGACTAAACGTATTGTTGACACCCTGACGGCTGCGGCGGTGAACGACACCGCCAGCCTGTCGGCGGCGCTTGAACAATAAAGAGGAAAATGATGAGCTTCGAAGGTAAAATCGTTCTGGTCACCGGCGCGAGCCGCGGTATTGGCCGAGCTATTGCAGAAACGTTTGTGGCACGCGGCGCCAAAGTGATCGGCACCGCGACCAGCGAGAGCGGCGCTGAAGCGATCAGCAGCTACCTGGGCGCAAACGGCAAAGGGTTTATGTTGAACGTTGTTGATGCGCAATCTATCGACAGCGTGCTGGCATCGATTCGCGCCGAATTTGGCGAAATCGACATTTTAGTGAATAATGCCGGCATCACGCGTGATAACCTGCTGATGCGTATGAAGGATGATGAGTGGGAGGATATCCTCGACACCAACCTGACTTCCGTATTCCGCCTGTCAAAAGCGGTAATGCGCGCTATGATGAAAAAGCGGTTTGGCCGTATCATCACCATCGGTTCCGTTGTCGGCACCATGGGGAACGCAGGGCAGGCGAACTACGCGGCGGCTAAAGCCGGTCTGATTGGTTTTAGCAAATCTTTGGCACGTGAAGTTGCTTCGCGTGGCATTACGGTCAACGTCGTGGCACCTGGCTTTATTGAGACGGACATGACACGGGCGTTGACAGATGATCAACGCGCAGGCATTTTGTCATCAGTTCCAGCCAACCGGCTGGGCGATGCTAAAGAAATCGCCAGCGCTGTTGCATTTTTGGCCTCTGATGAGGCCGGCTATATCACCGGTGAAACGTTACATGTCAATGGCGGCATGTACATGATTTAAAAAATGTGAAAACCATTTGCGTTATTTGAGGCAAAAACCGCAAAATAGCGTAAAATCGTGGTTTGACCAGCCGGGATTTAGTTGCATCTTTTTCAGCATTTTATACACTACGAAAACCATCGCGAAAGCGAGTTTTGATAGGAAATTTAAGAGTATGAGCACTATCGAAGAACGCGTTAAGAAAATCATTGTTGAGCAACTGGGTGTTAAACAGGAAGAAGTTTTGAACAACGCTTCTTTCGTTGAAGATCTGGGCGCTGATTCTCTTGACACCGTTGAGCTGGTAATGGCACTGGAAGAAGAATTCGACACCGAGATTCCAGACGAAGAAGCTGAGAAGATCACTACTGTTCAGGCAGCTATTGATTTCATCAACGCTAGCCAGCAGTAAGAGAACATATCTAGGCGGTCGCTCGACCGCCTAAGTTTTTTCTATCCCTAGTGTCATATTTTTCCCTCCCTGGAGGACAAACGTGTCTAAGCGTCGAGTAGTTGTGACCGGACTGGGCATGTTGTCTCCTGTCGGCAATACGGTAGAGTCCACGTGGAACGCTCTTCTTGCCGGTCAGAGTGGCATCAGCCTGATCGACCATTTCGATACCACTGCCTATGCGACCAAGTTTGCTGGCCTGGTAAAGAATTTTAATTCCGAGGATTTCATCTCGCGCAAAGATGCGCGCAAGATGGACGCCTTTATCCAGTACGGTATCGCTGCCGGCATGCAAGCCATGCAGGATGCAGGCCTGGACATCACCGAGGCTAACGCCAGCCGCATTGGAGCCGCGATCGGTTCCGGCATCGGCGGCCTGGGTTTGATCGAAGAAAACCACAGTTCACTGGTTAACGGTGGCCCACGGAAAATCAGTCCGTTCTTCGTGCCATCCACCATCGTGAATATGATTGCCGGTCACCTGACAATCATGTACGGCATGCGTGGCCCAAGCATTTCCATCGCCACCGCCTGTACTTCAGGTGTGCACAACATCGGCCATGCGGCGCGTATCATTGCCTACAATGATGCGGACGTGATGCTGGCCGGTGGGGCAGAGAAAGCCAGCACCCCATTGGGCGTCGGCGGCTTTGGCGCAGCGCGCGCCCTGTCCACTCGTAATGACAACCCGCAGGCGGCGAGCCGTCCGTGGGATAAAGACCGCGACGGTTTTGTGCTGGGCGACGGCGCCGGCATGATGGTGCTGGAAGAGTACGAGCACGCGAAAAAGCGCGGCGCGAAAATCTACGCCGAAGTGGTGGGCTTTGGGATGAGCAGCGATGCTTATCACATGACGTCGCCACCGGAAAACGGCGCAGGCGCTGCGCTGGCGATGGAAAATGCCCTGCTTGACGCCGGTGTGACCCCGTCACAAATCGGCTACATCAACGCGCACGGCACCTCTACGCCGGCGGGCGACCAGGCGGAAGCGCAGGCGGTGAAATCCGTCTTCGGCGCCGATGCAGAGCGCGTGCTGGTGAGCTCGACCAAATCGATGACTGGCCACCTGTTGGGTGCGGCAGGCGCGATCGAGTCTATCTTCACCGTGCTGGCGCTGCGCGATCAGGCGGTACCGCCAACCATCAACCTGGATAACCCGGATGAAGGTTGCGATCTGGACTTCGTGCCTCACGAAGCGCGCCAGGTCAGCGATATGGAGTTCAGCCTGTGTAACTCCTTCGGCTTCGGCGGCACCAATGGCTCGCTGATCTTCCGCCGAGTGTAACTCGCGCTGTGGATAGCTGATGAAAAGCCCGGTTTTTTAACCGGGCTTTTTTACGCCTATCGTCTGGACACCAACAGGGCTGCGTATCGCCTCGTCGCCTGCTATCCTGCGAGCGTAATGAAATCACCCGGCAACAGGAGGGAGCATGTACTGGATTAACGGACAACGCCACGATGCGCTGGCGCCGAGCGATCGCGGCCTGCAGTTCGGCGATGGCTGCTTTACTACCGCCCGGGTTATCGATGGTAAAATCGAGCTGCTGCCCTGGCATCTGGAGCGGCTGCAGCAAGCGGCGCAGCGGCTGATGCTGCCCGCCACCGATTGGCTGGCTTTCGAGCGGGAGATGGCGCTGGCGGCCGAATCAATTCCGCTCGGCGTGGTCAAAGCGATACTGACGCGCGGCAGCGGCGGGCGGGGTTACAGCCCGACGGGGTGCGAAAACCCGACGCGCATCGTGGCCCGCAGCAGCTACCCTGCGCACTATTTGCAGTGGCGCGAGCAGGGCATCACGCTTGCGCTCAGCCCGGTGGCGCTGGCGCGCAATCCGTTGCTGGCGGGGTTGAAGCATTTGAACCGCCTGGAGCAGGTGCTGATCCGCGCGCATCTTGACCAGACGGCCGCCGACGAGGCGCTGGTGCTTGACACTGCCGGTATGCTGGTGGAATGCTGTGCGGCTAATTTGTTCTGGCGTAAGGGAAAAGCGGTATTTACCCCGGATCTGAGCCAGGCAGGCGTCGCGGGCCTGATGCGGCGGCGGGTGATCGCGCTGCTGGCGGGCTCGGAATACCGTCTGCAGTGCGTCAGTGAACCGCTGGAGACGCTGGCCGATGCCGACGAAGTCCTGGTGAGCAATGCGCTGATGCCGCTGCTGCCGGTAAACGCTGCGCAATCATGGCGTTATGCTTCGCGCCAGCTGTATGATTTTTTGCGTCCACACTGTTAACCATGGCTGATTGATGAAGAAAAGAAAGCTGAAGGTCCTGTCTATTATTGTTGTTCTGGTATTGGCGCTGCTGTTTTGGGGCCACCAGAAGATCGAACGCTTTGCCGATACGCCACTGGCTATCCAACAAGAAACCATCTTCAAACTGCCGGCCGGCACCGGTCGGGTGGCGCTGGAAGGGCTATTGGTGCGCGATAAGCTGGTGCGCAACGGCCGCTGGTTCCAGTGGCTGCTGAAGCTGGAGCCGGAGCTGGCGGAGTTTAAAGCCGGCACCTACCGGTTCACGCCGGGCATGACGGTGCGCCAGATGCTGAAACTGTTGGCCAGCGGCAAAGAGGCGCAGTTCACCGCACGCTTTATCGAAGGCTCACGCCTGCGTGACTGGCAGCAGGTGCTGCAGCAGTCCAAATACCTGAAACACACCCTGGCGGGCAAGAGCGAAGCGGAGATTGCCGCCGCGCTCGGCATTCCTGCGGGAGAAACGCCGGAAGGGCATTTGTACCCGGATACCTATCAGTATACCGCCGGCATGAGCGACATCGCGCTGCTCAAACGCGCACACGTGCGCATGAACAAAGCGCTGCAGGCCGCCTGGGCCGGCCGCGACACCAGCCTGCCGTATAAAACGCCGGAAGAGCTGCTGACCATGGCCTCGATCGTCGAGAAAGAGACCGCGGTGCCGGAAGAGCGCAGCAAGGTGGCGTCGGTGTTCGTCAACCGCTTGCGCATCGGCATGCGCCTGCAGACCGATCCGACGGTGATCTACGGCATGGGCGAAAGCTATAATGGCAACATCACGCGCAAGGATCTGGAGACGCCGACGCCGTACAACACCTATGTGATCGCCGGCCTGCCGCCAACGCCGATCGCCATGCCGGGTGAGGCCTCGCTGCAGGCGGCCGCCAATCCGGCCAAAACGCCTTATCTCTATTTTGTCGCCGACGGCAAGGGTGGGCATACCTTCACCACCAATCTGGCGAGCCATAACCAGGCGGTGCGCGTGTACCGTCAGGCGTTAAAGGAAAAGAATGAAAAGTAAATTCGTTGTTATCGAAGGGCTGGAAGGCGCGGGTAAAACCACCGCGCGCGATACGGTGGTCAAGGTGCTGCGCGAACACGGCGTCAGCGACATCGTCTTCACCCGCGAGCCGGGCGGCACGCCGCTGGCGGAGAAGCTGCGCGATCTGTTCAAGCGCGGCATCGACGGCGAATTGCCGACCATCAAGGCCGAAGTATTGATGCTGTACGCCGCGCGTGTGCAGCTGGTGGAAACCGTGATCAAACCGGCCCTGGCGCGCGGCGCCTGGGTGGTGGGCGATCGCCACGATCTCTCTTCACAGGCTTACCAGGGCGGCGGCCGCGGCGTGGATCCGCAGCTGATGAGCTCGCTGCGCGACACCGTGCTGGGGGATTTTCGCCCGGACTTGACGGTGTATCTCGATCTGCCGCCGCTGGTCGGCCTGCAACGCGCACAGGCGCGCGGTCAGCTGGATCGCATCGAACAGGAGGCGCTGCCGTTCTTCGAACGCACCCGCGCTCGCTATCTCGAGCTGGCGGCGCAGGATGAAACCATCGTCACCGTCGACGCCGCCCAGCCGCTGGAGCAGGTGACCGCGGCGATCCGCGACTGCGTCGGCCACTGGCTGCGGCAGCAGGAAGGCGCATAATGAACTGGTACCCGTGGCTGAACGGCCCTTATCGCCAGCTGATTGGGCAGTACGCCGACGGCCGCGGCCATCATGCGCTGCTGCTGCACGCGGCGGCGGGCAACGGTGACGATGCGCTGGCCTACGGCCTGAGCCGCTGGTTGATCTGCCAGCAGCGCAACGGTGAAAAAAGCTGCGGCGAGTGCCACAGCTGCCGGCTGATGCTGGCGGGAAACCACCCGGATTATCACGTGCTGGCGCCGGAAAAGGGTAAGAGCAGCCTGGGCATCGAGCCGATCCGCCAGGTGATTGAAACGCTGTACGCCCACGCGCAGCAGGGCGGCGCTAAAGTGATTTGGCTGCCGCAGGCGGAACAGCTGACCGAGGCGGCGGCCAACGCGCTGCTTAAAACGCTGGAAGAGCCGCCGGAGAAAACCTATTTTCTGCTGGGCTGCCGTGAGCCGTCGCGGCTGATGGCGACGTTGCGCAGCCGCTGCCTGTATTGGCATTTGGCCAGCCCGGATGAGCAACTCAGCCTGCAGTGGCTGGGCCGACAGGCGGCCGGCTCTCAGACGGACCGCCTCACGGCGCTGCGCCTGCACGACGGCGCGCCGCTGGCCGCCGAACAGCTGTTGCAGCCGCAGCAGTGGCAACAGCGCAGCGCCCTGTGCGCCACGTTGAGCGCCGCGCTGCCGCAGCGCGATATGCTGTCGCTGCTGCCGGTGCTGAACCATGAAGACGTCGCCGAGCGCCTGCACTGGCTGTGCGCGCTGCTGGTGGACGCGATGAAGTGGCAGCAGGGCGCGCATCACTATGTATTGAATCAGGATCAGCAGCCGCTGGTGCATCAGTTGGCCAGCCTGCTGAGCAGCGCCTCGCTGCAGCAGATCGTGCAGCAGTGGCTGAACTGCCGCCATCAGCTGCTCAGCGTGGTGGGCGTCAACCGCGAGCTGCTGCTGACCGAACAGTTACTTCGCTGGGAACAGATGCTCGGCGCCGCCGGCTATTCCCACCCTCATTCGCTGTAAAGTAAAAGAGTTAAAAATTATGTTGTTAGTCGATTCTCATTGCCACCTTGACAGTCTGGATTATCAAACGCTGCACCAGAATGTGGACGATGCGCTGGCCAAAGCCAAGGCGCGCGACGTCGGCTATGTGCTGGCGGTTGCCACCACGCTGCCGGGTTACCGTTCCATGACCGAGCTGATCGGCGAGCGCAACGACGTGGCCTTCTCCTGCGGGGTGCATCCGCTCAATCTGGAAGAGGGGTATGATTACGCCGAACTGCGTCGCCTGGCGGCGGCGGAGCAGGTGGTGGCGCTGGGGGAGACCGGGCTCGATTACTTCTACCAGAAAGACAACCTTGAGCTGCAGCAGGACTCTTTCCGCGAACATATCCGCATCGGCCGGGATCTGAACAAGCCGGTGATCGTCCACACTCGCGATGCGCGCGCGGACACGCTGGCGATCCTGCGTGAAGAGAACGCACAGGACTGCGGCGGCGTACTCCACTGCTTCACTGAAGATCTGGCCACGGCCGAAGCTCTGCTGAATCTGGGCTTCTACATCTCCTTCTCGGGCATCGTCACCTTCCGCAACGCCGAACAGCTGCGCGAGGTGGCGCGCTATGTGCCGCTGGATCGCATTCTGGTGGAAACCGACTCGCCTTATCTGGCACCGGTGCCGCATCGCGGCAAAGAAAACCAACCCGCCTATGTGCGCGATGTGGCTGAATACATGGCGGTATTGAAGGGCGTCAGCCTGGAACAACTGGCCGAAGCCACCACCGCCAACTTTTCACGTTTATTTCACCTCGAACTGTGATCTTTGACCTAGGCTATAGCTGTAGGTCATTGTCTGCGTAATTTTTTTTAAGCTCGTAATTAATCACTGAAACGGGTAAGGTTCCCTCCCGTTTCAAGGTGATTGATGCGTGTTTTTTGGTCTGTTTCGCCAAAAAACAGCCGGTTTATGCAAAGTTACCGCGGCTCGATCATCGAAACGTGATTGTCATCAAACATTGCGCAGGCTATTTATTTTACTCTGCGTAATAAATTCAAGGGGTGCTCAGACACCCTGAATTGCAGGGGTTTTTCTCCCCCCCTTGCAGCGCGAATCATCGCGAAAAGAAGTAGCAAAGCATTATTACTCAGGAGCACACTCAACTATGTTCAAGAACGCATTTGCAAACCTGCAAAAAGTAGGTAAATCGCTCATGCTGCCGGTGTCCGTGTTGCCTATCGCAGGTATCCTGCTGGGCGTCGGCTCCGCCAACTTTAGCTGGCTACCTGCGGTAGTCTCCCACGTGATGGCGGAAGCGGGCGGTTCGGTCTTCGCCAACATGCCGCTGATTTTCGCCATCGGCGTCGCTTTGGGCTTCACCAACAACGACGGCGTTTCCGCGCTGGCGGCGGTGGTGGCCTACGGCATCATGGTGAAAACCATGGCGGTGGTTGCGCCGCTGGTGCTGCACCTGCCGGCTGAAGAGATTGCGGCCAAACACCTGGCGGATACCGGTGTGCTCGGGGGGATTATCTCCGGCGCCATCGCGGCCTATATGTTCAACCGCTTCTTCCGCATTCAACTGCCGGAATACCTGGGCTTCTTTGCCGGTAAGCGTTTCGTGCCGATCATTTCCGGTCTGGCGGCGATCGTTCTGGGCGTAGTGCTGTCCTTCATCTGGCCGCCGATCGGTACGGCTATCCAGACCTTCTCGCAGTGGGCGGCTTATCAGAACCCGGTCGTGGCCTTCGGCATTTACGGCGTGGTTGAGCGTGCTCTGGTGCCATTCGGTCTGCACCACATCTGGAACGTACCGTTCCAAATGCAAATCGGTGAATTCACCAACGCGGCGGGCCAGGTATTCCACGGTGATATCCCTCGCTACATGGCGGGCGACCCTACCGCGGGCAAACTGTCCGGCGGCTTCCTGTTCAAAATGTACGGTCTGCCTGCTGCGGCCATCGCCATCTGGCACTCGGCCAAGCCGGAAAACCGCGCGAAAGTCGGCGGCATCATGATCTCCGCCGCGTTGACCTCGTTCCTGACCGGTATCACCGAGCCGATCGAGTTCTCCTTCATGTTCGTCGCGCCGATCCTGTACGTGATCCACGCTATCCTGGCCGGCCTGGCGTTCCCAATCTGCATCCTGTTGGGCATGCGTGACGGCACCAGCTTCTCGCACGGCCTGATCGACTTTATCGTACTGAGCGGCAACAGCAGCAAAATCTGGCTGTTCCCGATCGTCGGTATCGTCTACGGTCTGGTGTACTACACCATCTTCCGCGTGCTGATCGCCAAGCTGGATCTGAAAACCCCGGGCCGTGAAGACACCGCTGCCGAGCAGACTGCGCAGGGCGGTTCCGAAATGTCCGCGGCGCTGGTTCAGGCCTTCGGCGGTAAAGAAAACATCACTAACCTGGATGCTTGCATCACCCGTCTGCGCGTCAGCGTGGCCGACGTGTCCAAAGTTGACCAGGCGGGCCTGAAGAAACTGGGCGCAGCCGGCGTAGTCGTCGCGGGCTCCGGCGTGCAGGCCATCTTCGGCACCAAGTCCGACAACCTGAAAACCGATATGGACGAATACATCCGTAATCACTGATTCAGGCAGGGGAGTTACCAAGGGAGGCGAAAGCCTCCCTTTTTTATTGCCTGCCGTCAGGCACCAAGCCGCTGTTCGAGTTCGGCGAGAGAAGGGAGGAACCAGACCTGTTCGCCGCGGTTGGCCTCACGCACGAAATCTTGCAGCGCGTTGCTTTGCGCCAGCCAGGGGGAGATATCGCCCAGCAGCGCAACGCGCAGGCGGTAGTTGATGAATTTCTGCAATACGGCGCCGGCCACGCCGCTTCTGAGCTGGAAAAAGGCGGCGTCGAGGCGGTTGACGGGGAGGGCAATCATCCCGGCATCGTGTTCAAAGGCGGGCGCGATAAACAGGCTGACGTCATTTTCGTCTTTCAATGGCGGCCCGGCTTCGGCGAACACCACCAGGCGCAGATCGTGGATTTGCTGCACGGCGTAGCTCATCGGCGCTCCGGGAGTCAGGGCTTGGCGTGCTTTTGCAGGTAATGCTCGAACACCGCCAGCGTTTCGTCCGAGATATGGTGCTCAATCCCTTCGCTGTCCAGCTCGGCGGTTTCGCTCGGCACCCCGACGCACATCAGCAGATCGACCACGATGCGGTGACGGCGGCGCACCTTCTGCGCCAGCAGCTCGCCTTCCTCGGTTAAAAACACCCCGCGATAAGGGCGCGATTCCACCAGTCCGGCGCTTTTCAGCCGCGCGATATTTTTGATCGCCGTCGGGTGAGACACGCCGAAGCGGCGCGCGATATCGGTGGTTCTGGCTTCGCGGGTGCTTTGCAGCAAATCGGCGATCAGCTCAACGTAATCTTCGATCAGCGCATTGGACTGCGCTTCGCGGGCGCGGCTAAAACGCAGGGCGTGCTCGGCCTCGTCCGGCATGTCGGTCTGGGCGTGGCGATCGGCGTTATCTGGCGCGCGGGTAACCATAGCGTGGGGCGTCCTGTAAGCATAAAAATGGCGTCTCCCGGCAATGCGGGGAGGGTTGCCCTAAGTTAGTCCAAATAGCACACATTATCAATTCGATGCCATGCATTGTGGTAGTTAGAAATATCTCTACACAAAGCCAATGAATTTCGCCTGTTGCATAAAGTGTAGCCGATGCTACATTGTCGGCATGGTAGGTGGAAAAATAACCAGTGAAAGATTGAGGGTAATTCATGCGTGACGCGGCAACCACTCCATCGTTAACCGAACGGACCAACATTGCGATTGGCGCCGCCCTTGCCGGACGCAAGCGCGGCGCCTTTACGCCGTTGCTGTTCGCCGGCCCGGCGGTGATTGCCTCTATTGCCTATATGGATCCCGGCAACTTCGCCACCAATATTCAGGCCGGGGCGAAATACGGCTACAGCCTGCTGTGGGTGGTGGTGATGGCCAACCTGATCGCCATGCTGTTCCAGGCGCTGTCGGCCAAGCTCGGCATCGTCACCAATCGCAATCTGGCGGAGATGTGCCGCGACCAGTTTTCACGGCCGGTAGTGATCGGCATGTGGCTGCTCAGCGAAGTGGCGGCGATGGCCACCGATCTGGCGGAGTTTCTCGGCGGGGCGATCGCGCTGGCGCTGCTGTTCCATATGCCGCTGCTGGCGGGGATGGGGGTGACGGCGGTGATCACCTATGCGCTGTTAATGGTGGAAAAGAAAGGTTTCCGCCCGGTCGAGCTGATGATCGGCGGCCTGGTGGGCATCATCGCGCTGTGCTATCTGGTGGAGATGTTCATCGTACCGGTGGACTGGCAAGCGGCCGGCCTCGGCATGGTGACGCCACAGTTGCCGGACGCGCAGGCGCTGACCATCGCCGTCGGCATTATCGGCGCAACCGTGATGCCGCACGCCATTTTCCTGCACTCGGGGCTGACCCAGCACCGTAGCCCGGCCAGCGACAACGGCGAGCGGCGCAAGCTGCTGCGTTTTTCCAATATTGAAGTGGTGATCGCGCTGGCGCTTGCCGGGCTGGTGAATATTGCGATGGTCATCATGGCCTCGAGCGCCTTCCACGCCGGTAACAGCGACGTGGCCGAAATTGGCACCGCCTACCATACGTTGACGCCGCTGTTCGGCGCGGCGGCCGCCGGCATCTTCCTCACTTCGCTGATCGCCTCCGGCATTTCCAGCTCGGTGGTGGGCACCATGGCCGGGCAAATGATCATGCAGGGCTTCGTTGGCTTCCGCATCCCGGTGTGGGTGCGCCGCCTGGTCACCATGGTGCCGGCGTTTATCGTGGTGGCGATGGGCGTCAACGCCACCGACGCGCTGGTCTATAGCCAGGTGGTACTGAGCCTGGCGCTGCCGGCGCCGATGATTGCGCTGGTGATGTTCACCCGCCGCCGCGACATCATGGGCGAGTTCGCCAACGGCCGCTGGACCAGTCTGGCGGCGGTGGTCGGCACGGTGGTGATCGTGCTGCTCAACGTGGTGCTGCTGTTGCAGACCTTCGGCGTCGATATTCCCGGTTTGGGGTGATCTTGCGAGCCGCGCGGGGCGCGGCCGCGTCGCTAAATTATAAATTTCCCACACCACCGTCCATCTGCAGCTCGGCGCCGACCATAAAGGCCGACTCGTCTGCCGCCAGAAACACCGCCGCTTTGGCCAGCTCCAGTGCGCTGCCCATGCGGCCGATCGGTACCAGCGCGCGGATATCGTCGCGCAATGCCTGCTCATCCGCTTCCGCCAACCCCAGCTTACCCAACGCCGGGGTTTCGGTCGGGCCGGGGCTGAGGCCGTTAAGGCGAATGCCGCGCGCGTGCAGCTCGCCGGACAGCGTTCTGGCCAGCGACAGCAAGCCGGCTTTGCTGGCGGCGTAGGCGCTGCTCTGCGGCAGGCCGATATGGGCGCTGACCGAACCGCACAGGATCACCGAAGAAGGGTTGGCCAGCAGCGGCAGCAGCGCCTGGATCAGAAAAAACGGCCCCTTCAGGTTGATGTCCATCAGCCGCTGATAGCTCTGCTCATCCCACTCCTGCAGCGGGCGATGCGTAACATCGCCGGCGTTGATGTACAGCACGTCCAGCCGCGGCCACCGTTGCCCCAGCCGCTGCGCCAGTTCGCGCTGCTGCGGAATATCGCCGGCGTCGCTCAGCAGCAACAGCGCCTTGCCACCCAATGCCTGGCCCGCCGCGTCCAGGGCGCTTTGGCTGCGCCCGGTGATCGCCACCGTTGCGCCCTCGGCGATGAACTGGCGGGCGGTTTCCAACCCGATGCCGCTGGTGCCGCCGGTAATCAATGCGTATTTGCCTTGCAGTCGTGCCATAACCGATTCCTCTTTAGCGTCAGTTGCGGCATTATTTGCGCTATAGTTCCTTTTGCATAGTAGGCACCTTTTGGATACTAAAGGACGAGGTGGGATGAAATGACGGCGCAAGCGCCATTCGCGGCGGAAAATAATTTGGCGGCGTTGCCGCCGGCGGGCGAACCCTGCCCGATGGTGGACTTCGTCAATCTGGTGTCGGGCAAGTGGGCGATACCCATCCTGTACCGACTGATAATGATCGACGGCCCGGTGCGATTCAGCGAGCTGCAGCGGGCGGTGGCGCCCATTGCGCAAAAAGAGCTGACGCGTCAGCTGCGGCTGTTCGAGCAGCGTGGCCTGGTGACGCGGCAGGTGTTTCCCGAAGTGCCGCCGCGGGTGGAGTATCAGGTCACCGCGCTCGGTAAATCGCTGCGGCCGACGCTGGATTCGCTGGCCGAGTGGATGCGCCGACACGCGCCGCAGCTGATCGGCGGCTAGTCGCCGATGCCCGGCGGGTTGATGGCGGAGCGCTCGACCTTTTCATCGCCTTCGCCCCAGCGCTCCAGCACTTGCGCGTATTCGCCGCTGACGATGACGCCGTTGATGGCGGCGTTGATGGCGTTCACCAACCCGTTGCCTTTTTTGGTGGTGACCGCGACGTAGGCCACGTTGGGGCCGATGCCGACCATTTTGGTCTTGCCGGTCAGCGCCGCCTTGTAGGCGCCGGTGGAGTGGGGGCCGAAGAACGCATCGGCGCGCCCGGACTGAATGCTCAGGTTGGTGGCGGCGTCGTCGGTGACGTAGATCGGCTGCACCGGCGGCAACCCGGCGGCGCGGTTTTGCTTATCCCATCCCAACAGTATGTTTTCCTGATTGGTGCCGGATCCGACGATGACCCGCAGCCCGGCGACGTCCTGCGGCCGGTTGATCGAGGTGATGTGGCTGGTGGATTTGACGTAAAAGCCCAGCGTGTCCACCCGATAAGTGGCGAAGTCGAATTTGGTCTTGCGCAGTTTGGTGACGGCGATGTTGAAGATCGCCGCGTCGTATTTGCCGGTGCTGATGCCCAGCGGCCAATCTTCCCACGAGGTAGGCACCAGATTCAGCTCCAGCCCAAGGCTGTCGGCCACCAGGCGGGCGATGTCCGGATCGCTGCCGATCAGCGTTTTATTGTCCTCGGCGAACAGCGCCAGCGGCGGGGAGTTCTCGAACGCCACCGCCACCGTCAGCCTGCCGGGCACCGCGAAGTGAAAGTTTGCCGGAATCAGTGCGATAGCGGCCGGGTTTTTCTCCGCGCGTATCGGCTCTCGGTTAGCCAGCAGATCGATACCGCCCGCCGTGGCCGCCTGCACGGCGGCGCTCAGCAACAGCGCGCACAGCGCCGAAATCCTCAGTGGCATAGCACCCTCTATCCTTTGTTAATCATGGGGTTACTATTGGCGGCGGCGCGGGGCAAGTAAAGCAACAATAGTGAATAACCAAAGTGAAAAGATGCACAAGCGCGGCGCCGGGCTGCGCGAATCTGCAGCACTCGACGTGGAAAGTGCGCAATCAGGTTGAAAGCAGTAGAATTTGTCACTCATACTGCGTACAGCTAATTGTGTAAAACAAGGAACGCCAGATGGCCGAAGAAACGATTTTCAGTAAAATTATCCGCCGCGAAATCCCTGCTGATGTGGTTTATCAGGACGACCTGGTCACCGCTTTCCGTGACATCTCTCCCCAGGCACCCACCCATGTGCTGATCGTTCCCAACGTGCTGATCCCAACCGTCAACGACGTGACCGTGGAGCATGAAGCCGCGTTGGGCCGCATGATCACCGCCGCGGCGAAGATCGCCGAACAGGAAGGCATCGCCGAGGACGGCTACCGCCTGATCGTCAACTGCAACCGCCACGCCGGTCAGGAGGTCTATCATATTCACATGCACCTGGTCGGTGGCCGCTCGCTGGGGCCGCTGCTGTCACGTTAAGCGAGGAAATCATGCGCGGTAAAAAAACTCTCCGTGGTTTGATGGCGTTGGCGCTGCCCGCCGCGTTGCTGATGGGATGCAGTTCATCGCCCGGCATCGCGGTCAACCAAGGGCAGACGGTGGTGATGGATCCTTCGGTGCTGACCGCCGGCATTTTGGCCGATACGCCCTCGATTTCGAACGCCTCCGGGCGGGTGATGGCGACCTCGGTGCTCAACAACAGCCAAATGACGCCGGTCACCGTACATTACCGCTTCTATTGGTACGACGCGCAGGGGCTGGATATTCGCCCCTTCGAGAAACCGCGCGAGATCGTGGTGGCGCCCGACTCGGACGCCAAAATTTACTCGATTAACGGCAATCTGGACGCTAAAAGCGCGCGTCTGTATCTGTACCTGTAAGCGCTTGCCAGGTTTGGAGAAAAAGCATGAAAAAGTACGTCTTAGTGGCGCTGGCCGCATTAACCCTCAGCGGCTGTCTGTCGCGCCCGCCTGAGCCGGAACAACCGTTGCCGCCGGTCACCGTCGAACCGGAACAGCCGACGCCGCCGGTCGAGCAGCCGCAGCCGCCAACCACCGAGCCGGTGCCGCAGCCGCCGAAAATCCAGCAGCTTGACTGGCTGGGCAGCGTTCAGCCGCTGGTGGGGCAGATGCTGAAGGCCGATGGCGTCACGGCCGGCAGCGTGCTGCTGCTGGACAGCGTCAAGAACAACACCAACGGTTCGCTGCAGATGGGCAAAGCTACCGCGGCGCTGTACAAGGCGCTGGCGTCGAATTCCACCTTCAGCGTGGTGCCGGAAGCGAAGCTGACCAGCGCCAGACAAACGCTGGGCCTGTCGGCGGATGACAGCTTCGGTTCGCGCAGCAAGGCGATTGGCCTGGCGCGCATCGTCGGCGCGCAGTACGTGCTGTACAGCGACGTCAGCGGCGACGTGAAGTCGCCGGCGTTGGATATGCAGCTGATGCTGGTGCAAACCGGCGAGATCGTCTGGTCGGGCAATGGCGCCGTTAAACGCTGAGGCCGCGCTGCGACGATTGATGGAAACCAGACTGCCGGCGGTGAATACCGCCGGTTGTCATTTCAGCCCGGTGCAGGGGCTGACCGGCGAGAGCTGGCGCATCGACGGCGCGGGCATCACGCTGTTGGCGCGCCAGCACAGTGCGGAAAAACGCGCGCTGGGCGTGAGCCGACGGCGGGAAGCGCGGGTCTTGCTCCGCTGCGCGCCGGGGCTGGGGCCGCGGGTTTTCGCACAGAATAATCAGTGGCTTATCCTCGAATGGCTCGAAGGTGACGTCGTCACAGATGCCGAGTTTGCGGCGCTGAATGAGCGCGGCGAGCTGGCGGCGATGGCGGCGGAACTGCATCGGCGGCCGCTCAGCGGTTACCGGCTGGATCTGCGGCGGCAATTCCTCCGCTACTGGCCGCAGCTGGATACGCGGCGTGTAACCCCCGCCTGGCTGCGCCTGCAGCGCCATTTTTTGCTAAGTGTGCCGCCACGGCCGCTGCGCCTGGCGCCGCTGCACATGGACATCCACCCGGGCAATTTGCTCGCCACCGGTGAGGGGCTGCGATTGATCGACTGGGAGTATGCCGCCGACGGCGACGTGGCGCTGGATATCGCCGCGCTGTTTCGCGGCAATGGTTGGTCGGCCGGGCAGCAGCAGCGCTTTTTGCAGCACTACGCGCGCCAGGGCTATCACGACGCCGCCCGGCTGCAGGCCCAGGTGCGGGGCTGGCTGCCGTGGGTGGATTATCTGATGCTGCTGTGGTTTGAAGCGCGCTGGCAACAGAGCGGCGACGCCGAATTTTTACGCTGGGGCGCTGCAGTGCGCCGGCGACTTTGTTTATCATCATCCGAATTCTGAACGAACAATAATGAAGTGAGGTGCCCGTGGGCCCAGTAATGCTAGATGTCGCCGGCTACGAGCTGGATGCAGAAGAACGCGAGATTTTGAAACACCCGCTGGTTGGCGGATTGATCCTGTTTACCCGCAACTTCCACGATGCGGAGCAGCTGCGTGAGCTGGTGCGCCAGATCCGCGCCGCCTCGCACGATCGGCTGGTGGTGGCGGTAGACCAGGAGGGCGGGCGCGTGCAGCGCTTCCGCGAGGGCTTCACCCGCCTGCCGGCGGCGCAGTCGTTCGCCGCGTTGCACGATGCGCAGGAAGGCGGCCGGCTGGCGCAGGAGGCCGGCTGGCTGATGGCGGCGGAGATGATCGCGCAGGATATCGACATCAGCTTCGCACCGGTGCTGGACATCGGCCACGGCAGCGCGGCGATCGGCGAGCGTTCGTTCCACAGCGATCCGCAGCAGGCGCTGGCGATGGCCGAACGCTTTATCCTCGGCATGCACAGCGCCGGCATGAAAACCACCGGCAAACACTTCCCTGGGCACGGCGCCGTCAGCGCCGATTCGCACAAGGAAACCCCGCGCGATCCGCGGCCGCTGGCGCAGATCCGCGAGCACGACATGGCGATCTTCCGCGAGCTGATCAACCGCCAACTGCTGGACGCCGTCATGCCGGCCCACGTCATCTATACTGAAGCGGACCCGCGCCCGGCCAGCGGCTCGCCTTACTGGCTGCAGCAGATCCTGCGTCGGGAGCTGGGCTTCGACGGCGTGATTTTCTCCGACGATCTGTCGATGGAAGGCGCCGCCATCATGGGCAGCTATGCCGAGCGCGGCCAGGCGGCGCTGGATGCCGGTTGCGACATGATCCTGGTGTGCAACCACCGCGAAGGTGCGGTCAGCGTGTTGGATAACCTGTCCCCGGTCAAAGCAGAGAAGGTGAAGCGGTTATATCATCGCGGTCAGTTCACCCGTCAGGAACTGCGCGACTCCGAGCGCTGGCAGCAGGCGCACAAGGCGCTTAGCGCGCTAAGCGAACGCTGGGAGGAGCACAAGCAGCGTTCGCAGGGGTGAATCCAGGCGCCGCATCGCGGCGCAGAGCGGAAATGATGAGGGCCGCGCCCGCGGCCCTTGGCTTGTTGCGAGGATCCACATGATTATCTATTTGCACGGCTTCGATTCCACCAGTCCCGGCAATCATGAAAAGGTGTTACAGCTGCAGTTTATCGATCCGGACGTGCGCTTCATCAGCTACAGCACGCTGCATCCGCGTCACGACATGCAGCATCTGTTGAAAGAGGTGGACAAGGCGGTGCAACAGGGCGGCGACGCGAACCCGTTGATCTGCGGGGTCGGCCTCGGCGGTTTCTGGGCGGAGCGCATCGGCTTCCTGTGCGGCATTCGCCAGGCGATGTTCAATCCTAATCTGTACCCGGAAGAGCACATGCACGGCAAAATAGATCGGCCGGAAGAGTATCGCGATATCGCCACCAAGTGCGTGGAGGATTTCCGCGAGAAGAACCGCGATCGCTGTCTGGTGGTGCTGTCGCGGCACGACGAGGTGCTGGATAACCGGCGCAGCGCCGAATTGCTGCATCACTACTACGAGATCGTGTGGGATGAACAGCAGACGCACAAGTTCAAAAACATCTCCCCCCATCTGCAGCGGCTCAAGGCGTTCAAGGCGCTGGGTTAACAGTTTCATAACGCTGCCGTGAGCCGCGCTTCCCGTTTTTCACCGGCGGAAAGTGCGGCTTTTTTGTGCGCCCAGGCAAGATTTTGCGTGGCAATCGGCAAAATTTAAAACTGTGACTCAGCGCTAACTATTTGAATCACAATCGCCAAAAAATCCTCGCGTCCAGCCTTTAACCAAAAAAATTTGATGTACGTCAATTTTGGTATGACCAAATAACCTCACATGTTATTCTGGCCTCAGAGAGCCGATTTATTTTAAGCGAACCCTATGTATTCTAAGGATATTATTTATTTACCCTGGAATAACAAATGGTTCACATTTAGGGGGTTATTTTGACAACGCCAAAGAAGAAAATCGTTATTGTTGGCGGCGGCGCCGGTGGCTTGGAGCTGGCGACCAGCCTGGGCCATAAACTTGGCCGCAAGAACAAAGCGGAGATCACGCTGGTGGATCGCAACCACAGCCATTTGTGGAAACCGCTGTTGCACGAAGTGGCGACCGGTTCCCTCGATGACGGCGTGGATGCGCTCAGCTACCTGGCGCACGCGCGCAACCACCATTTCAGTTTCCAACTGGGGTCGTTGACCAACATCAACCGCGAGACGCAAACGCTGCAGCTGGCGCAGATCTGCGACGAGCAGGGCGGTGAGCTGGTGCCGGCGCGCGAATTGCCGTACGACATTCTGGTGATGGCGCTGGGCAGCACCTCGAACGATTTCGGTACGCCGGGCGTGAAAGAGCACTGCATCTTCCTGGATAACCCGCATCAGGCGCGTCGCTTCCACAACGAAATGCTCAACCTGTTCCTGAAGTTCTCGGCGCAGCCGGGGCAAAAAGAGCGGGTCAACATCGCCATCGTCGGCGGCGGCGCCACCGGCGTTGAGCTGTCCGCCGAACTGCACAACGCGGTGAAGCAGCTGCACAGCTACGGTTTCGAAGGCCTGGACAACAGCGCGCTCAACGTGACGCTGGTAGAAGCCGGCGAGCGCATTCTGCCGGCGCTGCCGCCGCGCATTTCCGCTGCGGCGCACCAGGAGCTGATCAAACTGGGCGTGCGCGTGCTGACCAACACCATGGTGACCAGCGCCGATGCCAAAGGCCTGAACACCAAGGGCGGCGAGTTCATCGACGCCGATCTGATGGTGTGGGCAGCCGGCATCAAGGCGCCGGACTTCATGAAGGATATCGGTGGCCTGGAAACCAACCGCATCAACCAGCTGGTGGTGGAGCCAACGCTGCAGACCACGCGCGATCCGAACATCTTCGCCATCGGCGACTGCGCCTCCTGCCCGAAAGAGGGCGGCGGTTTCGTGCCGCCGCGCGCCCAGTCGGCGCACCAGATGGCCTCGCGCTGCGCCACCAATATTCTGGCGCTGATGAACGGCCAGACGCTGAAGCCATACGTGTATAAAGACCACGGCTCGCTGGTGTCGCTGTCGCGCTTCAGCACCGTCGGCAGCCTGATGGGCAACCTGATGCGCGGCTCGATGATGGTGGAAGGGCGCATCGCGCGCTTCGTCTACATCTCGCTGTACCGCATGCACCAGGTGGCGTTGCACGGTTACATCAAAACCGGCCTGATGATGCTGGTGGGCGGCATCAACCGGGTGATCCGCCCACGTCTGAAAATGCACTGATCCCGCCTTTGTCGACCAACCCGCGCCGGTTCGCCCGCGCGGGTTTTTTTATGGCGGCGCGAGGCGATCGGCGGCGGTTGCTTGATTCTTCAGCATAAGCTGTCGTCGGTATGGGTAAAATTCTTAAGATTCCTCCTAAACAGCGGAAAAACGGCCGTTTTCCCGCATTTTTGGTCCCCTTGTCTTATTGCGGGGCTTCAGATCATTGTGCAGACTTTACCTCGTTTACAGACGGCGCGTCGCGCACGCCGTAAACCGGGATACCGCAAGCCGCCCACGCGCTAAATAATAAGCGCGGTGCCATGCCGGTAACAGACCCCGGAAAAAATGCGTGGTAACACTTTCAGGAGGTTTCCTGTGAACAAGTCAATGTTAGCCGGTGTTGGAATTGGTATCGCTGCCGCTCTGGGGATTGCCGCGGTAGCCAGCCTGGACGTCTTTTCTGCCGGTCCGCAATATGCGCAGGTGCTCGCCGCAACGCCGATTAAAGAAACCATCAAAACGCCGCGTCAGGAATGCCGCAACGTCACCGTTACGCACCGTGCGCCGGTGCAGGATGAAAACCGCATCGCCGGTTCTGTGCTGGGCGCAGTGGCGGGCGGCGTGATCGGCCACCAGTTCGGCGGCGGCCGCGGGCGCGACGTGGCGACCGTGGTTGGCGCGCTGGGCGGCGGCTATGCCGGTAACCAGGTGCAAGGGGCGATGCAGAATAACGACGTCACCACCAGCGTGCAGCAGCGTTGCAAAACGGTCTATGACAAGTCTCAGAAAATGCTGGGCTATGACGTGACCTACAAGATCGGCAATCAGCAGGGCAAGATCCGCATGGATCACGATCCGGGCACGCAAATCCCGTTGGATAAAAACGGCCAGCTGGTGCTGAACAGAGCCTGATCGCCACATTCGAATTAAGCCCGCGGGCAGTGTTAGTTCTGATCGTTTAACCCGGTTAAGCGAGTGGCGTTAACATTGACGCGGGTTTCTGTTTTCTGCCCGCCCAACAATTTGCGATCGTTCTAATGTCTGCGTGCGATATCACTGGGCAAAACTTCAAAAAAGCCCCCGCGTTTGTTATATTATTGTGCAATTAAGCGGTGTTATCGGCGCCAATCGCCACACCGGCCAAACCTGAGTATTTCGTCTCGCAGAGATAACGACATGTTAGATTTTCGCTTTCCGACAGCGTTGCAAATGGTCCTTAGCGTCGCCGTAGCTGAGAAGCAGGGCATGCGTTCGACGAGCGCCACCCTTGCCGCCGCTCTGGAAGCCAACCCCAGCTTTATCCGCAAACTGATGGTGCCGCTGACCAAAGACGGCATCATCGTTTCCACCCTGGGCCGCAACGGCTCTATCCACCTCGGCCGCCCGGCGGAAGAGATCACCCTGCGGGACATCTATCTGGCGGTGATCGACGACAAGCGCATCTGGGCTTCCCGCCCTGAAGTGCCGGCCCGTTGCCTGGTGAGCGCCAACGCCTGCTGGTATTTCAAATCGGTGGTGAACGAAGCCGAACAGGCTTCGCTTGCGGTGTTGGCGCGCCATACCGTGGCCGATTCGCTGGCCGAACTGGAGCGGGGCGACAAGCGCGCCTGCGCGGAGTACGCCGCCGCGCAAGAGGCTGAAACCGCAGACAAATAATCGCGGTTCGCATGCATAAAAAAAGGTCGGGCAATGCCCGACCTTTTTACATTTTAACGCCGCGTTCAGACGGTCTGCGGCTGCGCTTTGCGCGCCACCAGGCGCCGCAGCGTGACGTAGAACACCGGCGTCAGGAACAGCCCGAACAGGGTGACTCCCAACATGCCGGAGAACACCGTGATGCCGGTGACGCCGCGCACCTCGGCGCCGGCGCCGTGGCCGAGGATCAGCGGGATGGTGCCGGCGATGAAGGCGATGGAGGTCATCACGATCGGCCGCAACCGCAGGCGACAGGCCTCCAGCGCCGCCTCGACGATGCCTTTGCCCTGCATTTCCAGCTCGCGGGCGAACTCGACGATCAGAATGGCGTTCTTGCAGGCCAGCCCCATCAGAACGACCAGCCCGACCTGCACGAACACGTTGTTGTCGCCGCCGGTCAGCCACACGCCGAACAGCGCCGACAGCATGGTCATCGGCACGATCAAGATCACCGCCAGCGGCAGCGTCCAGCTTTCGTACAGCGCCGCCAGCGCGAGGAACGCCAGCAGCACCGCCACCGGGAACACCACCAGCGCGGCGTTGCCCTGGGTCGATTGCTGATAGCTCAGATCGGTCCACTGGATGTTCATGCCGTTCGGCAGCAGCTTGCCGGCCATCTGCGTCAGCGCGCCCATCGCCTGGGTAGAAGAGAGCACGCGCGGATCGGCGTCGCCGATCAGATCCGCCGCCGGGAAGCCGTTATAGCGGATCACCGGATCCGGGCCGTAGGTAGTGCCGATGTTGACCATGCTGCCGATCGGCACCATTTCACCCTTGTCGTTGCGGGTGCGCAGGTTGGCGATGTCCTCTACGCTGTCGCGGAACTGGCCGTCGGCCTGCGCCATCACCTTCCAGGTGCGGCCATAGCGGTTGAAGTCGTTGATATAAGACGAACCGAGGTAGGTCTGCAGCGTGCTGAACAGCGCATTGAGCGGCACCCCCTGCGCCTTGGCCTTGTCGCGATCGATTTTGGCGTCCAGCTGTGGCACGTTGGCCTGATATGAGGAGATCGGGAACCCCATGCCCGGCGTTTGCATAATGGCGCCGGACATGGTGTTGATCGCCGTTTGCAGCGCGCCGTAGCCCAGCCCGGCACGATCCTGCACGTACAGCGAATAGCCGGAGCCCTGGCCGATGCCGAGGATCGGCGGCGGCATGATTGAGAAGGCGAAGCCTTCCTGGATCTGTGAAATGCGCGCGTTGATCTCGGCGTTGATCTGCGCCGCGGTGCGGGTACGGGTGCTCAACGACTCCAGCGCGAAGAACACCGTGCCGGTATTCGGCGTATTGGTGAACTGCAGCGCGTTCAGGCCGGGGAAAGCCACCGCATCGGTGACGCCGTCCACGCTCAGGCCGATGGCGCTCATCTTGCGGATCACCGCATCGGTGCGTTCCAGCGAGGCGCCTTCCGGCATTTTCACGCCGCCGATCAGGTACAGCTTGTCCTGCGTCGGGATAAAGCCGCCGGGCACGGTCTTGAACATCACCCCGGCGGCGGCCAGCAGCAGCAGGTAGACGACGAACACCGCGCCGCGCCGGCCCAGCACGCGGGAGACGCCGCGCTGGTAGCGTTGCGAACTGCTGGCGAAGAAGCGGTTGAACGGCCGGAACAGCCAGCCGAACAGCCGGTCGATCAGGCGCGACGGCAGATCTTTCGGCGCGCCGTGCGGTTTGAGCAAGCGTGCCGCCAGCGCCGGCGACAGGGTCAGCGAGTTGATGGCGGAGATCACCGTCGAGATGGCGATGGTGACGGCGAACTGCTTGTAGAACTGCCCGGTAACGCCGGAAAGGAACGCCATCGGCACGAACACCGCGCACAGCACCACGGCGATGGCGATGATCGGGCCGGAAACCTCGCGCATCGCCTGGTGCGCCGCCGCCAGCGGCGACAGCCCCTCTTCGATATTACGCTCGACGTTTTCCACCACCACGATGGCGTCATCCACCACGATGCCGATCGCCAGCACCAGCCCGAACAGGCTGAGGGTATTGAGCGAGAAGCCCAGCAGATACAGCGCGGCGAAGGTGCCGACCACGGAGATCGGGACCGCCAACAGCGGAATGATCGAGGCGCGCCAGGTCTGCAGGAACAGTATGACCACCAGCACCACCAGGATCACCGCTTCCAGCAGCGTATCCACCACCGCGCGGATCGAATCGCGCACGAACACCGTCGGATCGTAAGGCGATTTCCAGCTCATGCCATCCGGGAAGCGGGTCGCCAGCTCGGCCATCTTGCCGCGCACCGCGTCCGACAGCTCGATGGCGTTGGCGCCCGGCGACTGGAAGATACCGATACCGACCGCATCCTTGTTATTGAGCTGGGCGCGCAGCGCGTAGCTGCCGGAGCCCATTTCGATGCGCGCCACGTCGCGCAGCCGCACGATCTCGCCGTTGTCGCCGCTCTTGAGGATGATGTTGCCGAACTCTTCTTCGGTTTGCAGGCGACCCTGGGCATTGATCGACAGCAGATAGTCGCTGCGCGTCGGCATCGGCTCCGCGCCGAGCTGGCCGGCGGAGACCTGCACGTTTTGCTCCTGCATGGCGCTCACCACGTCGGAGGCGGTCAGCCCACGCGCGGCGACCTTGTTCGGATCGAGCCAGATGCGCATCGCATACTCACCGGCGCCGAAGATCTGCACCTGGCCGACGCCCGGCAGGCGGGCCAGCTCATCCTTGACCTTCAGGGTGGCGTAGTTGCGCAGGTACAGCGAATCGTACTTGCCGGAAGGCGAGACCAGATGCACTACCAGCGTCAGCGCCGGGGACTGTTTCTGGGTGGTGATGCCCTGGCGGCGCACGTCTTCCGGCAGGCGCGCTTCGGCCTGCGCCACGCGGTTTTGCACCTGCACCTGGGCCTGATCGGGATCGGTGCCGGGGCGGAAGGTGACGGTGGTCACCAGCACGCCGTCGGAACCGGCGACCGATTTCATGTACATCATGTTTTCGACGCCGTTGATCGCTTCTTCCAGCGGCGTGGCCACCGTTTCAGCGATCTCTTTCGGGTTGGCGCCCGGGTATTCTGCGCGCACCTGCACGCTGGGCGGCACCACGTCCGGGTACTCGCTGATCGGCAGCAGCGGGATGGCTATCACCCCGGCGACAAAAATCAGTATCGACAGCACCGCGGCAAAGATCGGTCGGTCGATGAAAAAGCGGGAAAAGTCCATGGGTCAGAAGTCTCTGCTGGGAGCTTAGTTAAGTGCGGAAGCGATAGGGTTCATGGCGACGGTTTTCGCGTCGACCGGCATGCCCGGCATAAACACTTTCTGCATGCCGTCGACGATCACCCGATCGCCGTTTGCCAACCCTTTCTGCACGATGCGCAATCCTTCGGCCATGCGGCCCACGTCGATGTCGCGGCGCTGCGCTTTGCCGTCTTTATCGACGATGTAAACGAACTTGCGGTTCTGGTCGGTCATCACCGCTTTATCGTCGATCAGCATGGCGTTGAACTCGGCGCTGCCGGGCATCTGTACCCGGGCGAACAGCCCCGGCGTGAAGCGGCGATCGCGGTTGTCGAGCAGGGCGCGCATGCGGATGGTGCCGGTTCCGGCGTTCAGCTGGTTATCGGTGAAATCCACCAGCCCCTGATGCGGGGTGCCGTCTTCGCCCACCAGGCCGACCTTCACCGGCAGGCGCGCGTCGTGCCGGCCCTGCTGCTGATAGCGCAGGAAGGTGGCTTCATCCACGTCGAAATAGACGTAGACCTTGTCGAGCGACACCAGCGTCGTCAGCACGCTGGCGCTGTCGCCGGCGGTGACCAGGTTGCCGGCGGTGATCATTGCGCGGCTGGCGCGCCCGTCAATCGGCGCGGTAACACGGGTAAAGTCGAGGTTCAGCTGCGCCATGTCGAGCTGAGCTTGCGCTGCCAGCACGTTGCTTTGCGCCTGCGCGGCGGATGACCGGCGCTGTTCCCAGACTTCCTGAGAGATGGCCTGAGTGCCGATCAGTTTCTCGGTGCGCGAGGATTCGCTGCGCGCCAGGGCGGCCTGGTTGCGAGCCCGCACCAGCTCGGCCTGCGCCTGTTCGCGTGCGGCGCGGTAGGTGCGATCGTCGATGGTGAACAGCACCTGGCCTTTTTTCACCTCGTCGCCTTCGGTGTAGTTGACCCGTTCGATGTAACCGGAGACCCGTGGGCGCAGCTGCACGCTCTGCACCGCTTCGACCCGGCCGTTGAAGGCATCCCACTGGCTGATCGGTTTGACCACCACGCTGGCGGCGCTGACCACCGGCGGCGGTGGCGGGGCGTTGTGCGCGACGCTGTTGTCGCACCCGGCGAGCAGGGCGGCCAAGCGCCACCCCGGAAAGCCGCTGGCCCAGAGCGACGGCGCGCGCGCGGCCGCCGGCGTTGAACGATGAGTTTGGTTGATTTGCCATTATTTTTATTCCGATGAGTAAGTGCGGTCAGGCCCCATACCCGGCCCTGTTCTCCGGGATTCGCCCCGCGCCGGCGTGTGGTGAGGGGGCGGCTGTGCCGTGCAGCGGCGCAGCGTTAGGTTTTGAAACACATTGGTGTCACATTAATGTATCAATATCGGTTACATTAATTGGGTGGAGTATAGTGGCGGCTTTCCGGTAAATGCAATAATAAAAATTGCATTTAAAGCGAAACTGTTGCAACGTATGTGCATCGGGCAGAGGGGAACCCTGCCAAATGATGGGAGCATCAGCATGAACACTACGGGCTTTATTACCGATTTGAAGGCGTGGATCGACAACAATCTGGAAGAGAAACTGGATATCAACACCGTGGCGGATCGCGCGGGCTATTCCAAATGGCACCTGCAGCGCATGTTCAAACGCCAGACCGGCTACGCGCTGGGGGAGTATATCCGCATGCAAAAACTGAAAGTGTCGGCGGAGCGCCTGGCCAACAGCGGCGAGCCTATCGTCAGCGTGGCGATTTCGCTCGGCTTCGACTCACAGCAGTCGTTCAACCGCAGCTTCAAACGCCAGTTCGGCCAAACGCCGGGCGACTGGCGCCGCGCGTTGGCGCAGCCGGCGTCTATGGGGCGCACGCACCACTGAGCGGTTGGGCAGTGGGGATAAAAAAGCCTGAATTTGCGTTCGGGCTTTTTTGTCTATGTGGAAGGAGGGATTGATTCGCTGCGCTCACCCTGCGGGCCGTCGTTGGCGGTCCAAAACGCAGGCGTTTTGTCGAACCCAGTCGAGGGTTCTCACCCTCCCGGTCGGTGCGCTATGCATACAAAAAAGCCTGAACGTGAGTTCAGGCTTCTTCGTAGAATATGGCGGTGAGGGAGGGATTGATTCGCTGCGCTCACCCTGCGGGCCGCCGTTGGCGGTCCAAAACGCAGGCGTTTTGTCGAACCCTGTCGAGGGTTCTCACCCTCCCGGTTGGTGCGCCATGCATACAAAAAAGCCTGAACGTGAGTTCAGGCTTCTTCGTAGAATATGGCGGTGAGGGAGGGATTCGAACCCTCGATACACTTTCGCGTATACACACTTTCCAGGCGTGCTCCTTCAGCCACTCGGACACCTCACCATATTTTTTGTTGCGAAATCATCGCTGCAACGGGGCGCTACTATAGGGAGTGGGGCCGATCCGGTCAAGAATAATTTCTGTGTTTTTGTTCGTCCGCTCAAGCCGTGCGCACTTTGCTGAAAACTGCGGCGAACGCAGGGCAGATGTCATGAATAGGCGAGAAAATCAGCGGTAAGGTTCGTGGATAACCGGCGGAAATGAGAATCGCGGTCACAGAGCGGGGGGAGATGCGCAGTGCACCCCTCTCGGCGGTGCATCATGCAAAAAAAAAGCCTGGACGCGAATCCAGGCTTTCTCTTTGAATTTGGCGGTGAGAGAGGGCTTGATTCGCTGCGCTCACCCTGCGGGCCGCCGTTGGCGGTCCAAAACGCAGGCGTTTTGTCGAACCCTGTCGAGGCTTCTCGCCCCTCTCGGCGGTGCGCCATGCAAATAAAAAAGCCTGGACGTGAATCCAGGCTTTCTCTTTAAATTTGGCGGTGAGAGAGGGGTTCGAACCCTCGATACACTTTCGCGTATACACACTTTCCAGGCGTGCTCCTTCAGCCACTCAGACACCTCACCGTTTTGTTGTCGAAAACGCTTTGCGCTGTCGACGGGCGCTAATGTAGGAGAATCTGATCTCAGCGTCAACCCTCTTATTTCATTCTCATGACTATTTAGCCAAACTTGCAGCAATTTGCTGATTTACCGAACGATATTCCCACTCGCGGCCGCCAGCGGGCAGGGCAGGCAGCGGTAAGAATCCATGAAAGACGATCGCTTGAACTTTTTCTGCACAGATAGCTCAATATATCGCCACTGAGGTTGGGTTGTTTGCTGTTATATGCATTAATACTGGATTATTAGTCAGATGTGTCGCTAAATGGAATCATGTCGGCGCGGCGTTTTTGGCAAGGAATATCACGACGCCGCGCAGATTGCCGGGTGACAGGCCGGCGATATCGCAGACAGGGACAGACTCATTACATAATAATGCAGTAGAGGTTCGTTGTGACTCCTTCAGATGCCATACCGGCGCCGCAAGCGCGCCATGCCATTCCCCCCGGTGCGGGGGCGCTGTTCTTCATCCAGATCTTCGCCACGCTAGGCTTCGCCGTGCTCTACTCCACGCTGGTGCTGTACGCCACCAAGCGATTGGGCTTCAACGAAAGCAGCGCCAACGCCATGATGGGCGTGTTCGGCGCCTTCAACTATGGCCTGCACATGTTCGGCGGTTACCTCGGCGGCCGATTCCTCAGTAACCGCAATCTGTTCGTGCTCGGCATGGTGCTGCAGGTGATCGGCTGCGCGCTGATTGCCGTCGCGGGCGTGTGGGGGCTGTACTGGGGGCTGGCGATGTTCCTGACCGGCAGCGGCCTCAACGTTACCTGCATCAATATGATGCTCACCCAGCGTTTCAAGCCGGACGATGATCGGCGCGAATCGGCGTTCCTGTGGAACTACGCCGGCATGAACCTCGGGTTCTTCGTCGGCTTTACCGTCGCCGGTTATTTCCAACTGACGGAAAACTATCGCGCGCTGTTCCTGTTCGCCACGCTGGGCAACGCGGCGGCGATCGTCGTCGCCGTCTGCCGCTGGCGCATTCTGGCGGATCTCAATACGCCGCTGCGCGACGCCAGCCGCAGCCAATACCGTTGGCGCATGCTGGTCGGGCTGGCGGTACTGGTGGCGCTGGTGCCGATCATCCGTGTGATGCTGACCCACGCCGAGTTCAGCGGCCACTTCGTGATCGTGCTCGGCGCGCTGATCTTCCTGATGCTGTGCGTGGTGACGCTGCGCCACCATCCGCGCGATGAGCGCCGCAGAATGGCGGCCTATCTGATCCTGGCGCTGGGCTCGCTGGTGTTCTGGGCGCTGTACCAGCTGGCGCCGATGGGGCTGATGCTGTTCTCCGAGCACAACATCAACCTGAACGTTTACGGCATTCAGGTGGCGCCGCAGTGGATCCAGAACATCAACACGCTGGTGATCGTGGTGGGCGGCCCGCTGCTGGCCTGGTGGTTCAACCGCTTGCGCGCTCGAGGTTGCAACATCGACATTCCGCTGCAGTTCTCCGGATCGCTGTTCTGTATCGGGCTCGGCATGCTGGTGCTGCCGCTGGGCATCAGCATGGCGGGCGGCGATGGGCTGGTGGCGTTTAAATGGATCGTCATCAGCTATGTGCTGCAAAGCGTCGGTGAATTGATGATCTCGCCGATCGGTTACGCCATGATCGGCAAGTTGGCGCCGCCGCGCTATCAGGGCGTGATGATGGGCTGCTGGATGATGGTGACCGGCGTCGCCTCGGTGCTGGCGGGCTACGTCTCCGGCCTGATGCCGGAAAACAGCGGCAGCACGCCGCCGCAGACCAACCCCGGCTACAGCGAAATCTTCAGCGCGCTGGGCTGGGGGGCGACGGGCGTCGGCGTGGCGATGCTGATTCTCATTCCGCTGTTGCGGCGCCTTATCCGGCGCGACGGCCCGTCTGCCGCCTGATTGGCTAACATGCACAACAGCCCCACTGGTCGGGGCTGTTTTTATTTTGGGCTTTAACGCTTGCATCCGGCGGCGAATCGCGGAAGGCTGGAGGTAAACCAATAAAAACAAACGGGAGCCCGCAGTATGAACATCATTTATTACCACCCCTTGTTTAACGCCCAGGAATGGCTGGCCGGCATCAAGCAACGCCTGCCGCAGGCCGAGATCCGCGAATGGCAGCGCGGCGACGAGCGGCCGGCCGATTACGCGCTGGTGTGGCGCCCGCCGCACGAGATGCTGGCCAACCGCCGCGATCTGAAAGCGGTGTTCGCCCTCGGCGCCGGCGTTGACGCGATCCTCGATCAGGAGCGCAAACACCCCGGCACGCTGCCTGCCGGCGTGCCGCTGCTGCGGCTGGAGGATACCGGCATGGCGCAGCAGATGCAGGAATACGCGCTGAGCTATGTGCTGCGCTATTTCCGCCGTTTCGACGAGTATCAGGCGCTGCAGCAGCGGCAGGAGTGGCAGCCGCTCGATCCGCACTCGCTGGATGATTTCACCATCGGCATCCTCGGCGCCGGCGTGCTGGGGCAGAGCGTGGCGCGCAAGCTGACCGAGTTTGGCTTCAGCGTGCGCTGCTGGAGCCGCAGCGCCAAACAGATCGATGGCGTGCAAAGCTTCGCCGGGGAGGCGCAGCGCGCCGCCTTCCTCGATGGCGTCAAATTGGTGATCAACCTGCTGCCCAATACGCCGGAGACCGTCGGCATTCTCAACCGCGAGCTGTTCGCGCAGCTGAGTTCGGGCGCCTATCTCATCAACATCGCGCGCGGCGCGCACCTGGTGGAAGCCGATCTGCTGGCGGCGCTGGAGCAGGGGCAACTGGCCGCCGCCACGCTGGACGTGTTCGCCCGCGAGCCGCTGCCGCAGGATCACCCGTTCTGGCGTCATCCGCGTGTCACCATTACCCCGCATATTGCTGCCATCACGTTGCCGCAGCAGGCGATGGATCAGATCGCCGCCAACATCCGCGCGCTGGAGGCGGGGCATGCCCCGGCCGGCGTGGTCGACAGGCAACGGGGGTACTGATCCTTCTGCCGCCGTTCGGTAGCTGATAAGCTGTTATCGTCATCGCGCCTGCCCGTGCCTTTGCGGGCGGCCCTCTGGAAGGAGAAACAATGTACCCCGTTGATTTGCATATGCACACCGTCGCCAGCACCCACGCTTACAGCACGCTGCACGATTACATCGCCGAAGCCCAGCAGAAGGGCATCAAGCTGTTCGCCATCACCGATCACGGCCCGGACATGGCCGATGCGCCGCACTACTGGCACTTTATGAACATGCACGTGTGGCCGCGCCTGGTGAACGGCGTGGGCATCTTGCGCGGCATCGAAGCCAACATCAAAAACCTGCAGGGCGACATCGACTGCACCGGCCCGATGTTGACCGCCACCGACGTGATCATCGCCGGTTTCCATGAGCCGGTGTTTGCGCCGCAGGATAAAGCGTCCAATACTGAAGCGATGATCGCCGCGATGGCGCAGGGGGACGTGCATATCATCAGCCACCCCGGCAACCCGCGCTACCCGATCGACATTCCCGCCGTCGCGGCGGCGGCGGCCAAATACGAGGTGGCGCTGGAGCTGAATAACTCGTCGTTCACCCACTCCCGCAAGGGCAGCGAGGCCAACTGCCGGGCGATCGCCGCCGCGGTGCGCGATGCCGGCGGCTGGCTGGCGCTGGGCTCGGATTCGCACGTCGCCTTTTCGTTGGGTAACTTTGAGCACTGCGAGCGCATTATCAGCGAGGTGGGCTTCCCGCAGGCGCGTATTCTCAACGTCAGCCCGCGCCGGTTGCTGGACTTTCTCGAGCGGCGCGGCAAGCCGGCGATTGCGGAATTGGCCGATTTGTGACATCGTCCCGGCAAAATTTTCCGTATTGTATAAGGCATTATCATGAATGAGTTTTCCATTGTCTGCCGCGTGCTGGGTACGCTGTTCTACCGCCAGCCGCAGGATCCGCTGCTGGTGCCGCTGTTCGCGCTGATCAAAGAGGGCAAGCTGCAGCAGCACTGGCCGCTGGAGCAGGATGACCTGTTGAAGCGCCTGCAGCAGGGCTGCGACGTCAACCAGCTGGCGACCGACTTCAACGCGATGTTCGTCGGCAGCGAATGCAGCGTGTCGCCGTTCCGCTCCGACTACGTCGAAGGCGCCAGCGAAGCGGATGTGCGCACCTTCCTGCAGCAGCGCGGCATGCCGCTGGCGGAGGCGCCGGCCGATCATTTCGGCCAGCTGCTGCTGGCGGCGTCCTGGCTGGAAGATCAGTCGCAGGAAGATGAAGCGCAGGCGCAGATCGCCCTGTTCGACGAGTTCCTGCTGCCGTGGTGCGGCCGCTTCCTCGGCAAAGTGGAAGCCCACGCCACCACCGGTTTTTACCGCACGCTGGCGCTGATGACCCGCGACGCCATCCAAGCGATGCGCGACGAGCTGGCGGAGTACGAGCAGGACGACGAAGCGGGCGACGAAGAAGCGTAACGCCGCAGCTTACCCAGGCGGGCCGCCCGGCCCGCTAAACACAGGTTTGCATCCCCCAGACGTAAATTGACAAAAGATCCCTTAATCTGGCGGTTTACCGTCGGCTCGGCCGCGCCTGCGCGCCGCGCTTTTTCACGCAAGGGGCAGATGATGAAAAGTAACTGGATGCAGCAGATTCAAACGTTGATCGGGCAGAAGGCCGGCGCGATGGGCGGGGCGGAAGGCATCGGCAAGCTGCTGGCGCCCACGGCGCTGGGCGGCCTGGTCGGCGTGCTGTTGGCCAACAAGTCCTCGCGCAAGCTGGTGGGCAAGTTCGGCAAGAATGCGCTGATCATCGGCGGCAGCGCGGCGGTGGGCGCGGTGCTGTGGAACAAGTATAAGCAGCGGGTGAAAGAGACCCATCAGGACGAACCGCAGTTCGGCCTGCAAACCACGCCGGTGGATCTGCGCGCCAAACGCCTGGTGCAGGCGCTGGTGTTCGCCGCCAAGAGCGACGGCCATATCGATGCCGACGAGCAGCGCGCCATCGATCACAGCCTGGCGCAGCTGCAGGTGGGGGAAGAGGCGCAGGGCTGGGTGCAAGAAGCGATCGAGCAGCCGCTCAACCCGGAATTGATCGCCCGCAGCGTGCAAAACGAAGACGAGGCGCTGGAGGTTTACTATTTGAGCTGCCTGGTGATCGACGTCGATCACTTTATGGAGCGCGGCTACCTCGACGCGCTGGCGCAGGCGCTGAAGATCCCGGCGGACGTCAAGCAGGGCATCGAGAGCGACGTCAACGAGAAAAAGCGCGAGCTGGCGTAGCGCCGCTTGGCAAGCCGGGGGGAATCGTGTCACTCTTGCCGCAATCTATGTAAGCGGATGATTTAGCAATGATGACCCCACCGAAAGCGGAAAAACGCCCTTATCCCATCACCATCCACGGCGACACGCGCGTGGATGACTACTACTGGCTGCGCGACGACGAGCGCGCAGACCGCCAGGTGCTGGACTACCTGCAGGCGGAGAACGCCTACACCGATGCGATGCTGAAGCCGCAGCAGGCGCTGCGCGAAACCCTGTACGAAGAGATGGTGGCGCGCATTCCGCAGCAGGAACATTCGGTGCCTTACGTGCGCCACGGCTATCGCTATCAGACGCGCTATGAGCCGGGCAATGAATACGCGATTTCCGTGCGCCAGCCGCAGGCCGAGAGCGAGCGCTGGGAGGTGCTTATCGACGGCAACCAGCGCGCCGAGAATCACGAGTTTTACACCCTGGGCGGGCTGGACGTCAGCCCCGACAACCAGCGGCTGGGGGTGGCGGAGGATTTCCTGTCGCGCCGCCAGTATGACATTCGCTTCAAGAACCTTGCCGACGGCAGTTGGGCGGACGAAGTGCTGGAGAACACCTCCGGCAGCTTCGAGTGGGCCAACGACTCCTCGACGGTGTACTACGTGCGCAAGCACGCCAAGACGCTGTTGCCGTATCAGGTTTATCGCCACGTGGTGGGCAGCGATCCGCAGCAGGACGAGCTGATTTACGAAGAGCTGGACGATACCTTCTACGTCGGGCTGGAGAAGACCACCTCTGAGCGCTTTATCCTGATCCACCTGAGCAGCACCACCACCTCGGAGATCCTGCTGCTGGACGCCGACCGTGCGGACGCCAAGCCGCAGCTGTTCGTGCCGCGCCGCAAGGATCACGAATACGCCATCGATCACTATCACCAGCATTTCTACATCCGCTCCAACAAGGACGGCAAGAACTTCGGCCTGTACCAAAGCGAACAGGCGGACGAAGCGCAGTGGCAGACGCTGATCGCCCCGCGCGCCGACGTGATGCTGGAGGGCTTTAGCCTGTTCCGCGACTGGCTGGTGGTGGAGGAGCGCAGCGCCGGCCTGACGCTGCTGCGCCAGATCCACTGGCAGACTGGCGAAGAGAAGCGCATCGCCTTCGACGATCCGACTTACACCACCTGGCTGGCGTACAACCCGGATCCGGAAACCGCGCTGCTGCGCTACGGCTATTCGTCGATGACCACCCCGACCACGCTGTACGAGCTGAATATGGACAGCGGCGAGCGGACGATGCTCAAACAGCAGGAAGTGAAGAACTTCACGCCGGAAAACTACCGCAGCGAGCGAGTCTGGGTGAAGGCACGCGACGGCGTCGAGGTGCCGGTATCGCTGGTGTATCGCCAGGACAGCTTCCAGCGCGGCGCCAACCCGCTGATGGTGTACGGCTACGGTTCCTACGGCAGCAGCATGGATCCGGCGTTCAGCGCCAGCCGCCTGAGCCTGCTCGATCGCGGTTTCGTGTTCGCGCTGGCGCACATTCGCGGCGGCGGCGAGCTGGGGCAGCTGTGGTATGAAGACGGCAAGCTGTTCAACAAGCAGAACACCTTCAACGATTTTATCGACGTAACCGAAACGCTGGTTGCCCAGGGGTACGGCGACGGCAAGCGGGTGTTCGCCATGGGCGGCAGCGCCGGCGGCCTGCTGATGGGGGCGGTGATCAACCAGGCGCCACAGTTGTTCCACGGCGTGGTGGCACAGGTGCCGTTCGTCGACGTGGTGACCACCATGCTGGACGAGTCGATCCCGCTGACCACCGGCGAATACGACGAGTGGGGCAACCCGAACGAGCAGGCCTATTACGACTACATCAAGCAGTACAGCCCGTACGATCAGGTGAAGGCGCAGGAATATCCGCATCTGCTGGTGACCACCGGCCTGCACGATTCGCAGGTGCAGTATTGGGAGCCGGCCAAGTGGGTGGCCAAGCTGCGCGAGCTGAAAACCGACGATCGGCAGCTGCTGCTGTATACCGACATGGATGCCGGCCATGGCGGCAAGTCCGGGCGCTTCAAGGCCTATGAGGATATTGCGCTGGAGTACGCCTTCATTCTGGCGCTGGCGGAGTAACGGCATTCGGCGGGCGGCCTGCGCCGCCCGCCATGTTAGCCAAGCAGATAGTATTTCAGCGTGTGTTTCATGTCCGGGCTCAGATCGTCGATGGATTTCAGCATCCAGCGCAGATAGCCGGGATCTTCCTGGGCGATGCGATCGATCTCCTGCCCGCGATACTTGCCGAATTTGAACTTCTTCAGCAGCACCGGTTGTTCGGTGATCTGCACCATTTGCTCCGGCGTCCAGCCCGAATCCTTGATGATGCGTTGCAGCAGCGCGGCGGTGACGTAGCAGTCGTACAGCGCGCGGTGCGGGTACAGCGTGGCGTCTGCCGGCAGCTGCACGTCCAGGTTCAGTGCGTAGCGCAAATACTGGTTGCCGTACTTGATGTCCGGATACAGCGTGCGCGCTAGTTTGAGCGTGCAGATCCAGGCGCCGTTCATCTCCGGCAGCACGCCGCGATCGAAAGCGGCGTTGTGCGCCACATAGTAGGGGCTGCCCTGATAGCGGCCGATCGCCACCGCAATGCGCGGTTTGCCTTCCACCATCTGTTCGGTGATGTGATGAATCGCCATCGCGTCGAGGCTGATGGGGCGATCCGGGCTGACCAGATCGCTCATCGGAATGTATTGTTTTATTATTCAATTGGTTATAACTTCAGGGGGTGCTAATGGGGTGCTGGGAATGGCACCCCGAAAGGATTACTTGCAGCGCTCAAGCTCTCTTTGTGCTTCTGCTCGCTGGATATCAATGTAATTTGCCAGATCTTGAACATGAACCAGGCGCGGCGATTTTTGCGTGTCACCCACGCGGAAGGTGGGGATCGGTAATCTTCCCTCAGATGCTTTTTGCTCAGCTGTAGCAGGGCGCATACCCATGAAACGCTCAGCAACAACAGATAATTTAATAGTTGCGCTCTCAAATTCAGCAAGCAATAAAAACATTGTATTCATTTTCTAACTCCAGACAGTAAATTATCAAACATCATTCTTGATCTAATCGCTACTATTGATTCTCTTGGTTCATCTTTTAATAGCGTTCTTTGCCTTGATGCAATTGTTGTTTTACATCGCTTTGATGTTGCAACTGATTTAAAATCAGAGTGAACAGAAATAATTTTTATCTCGTATTGCCTGGTTCTACCAACGTTCTTTTGGATAATATCAATATCAACATTGATAGAACGCTTTGCACTATTTCTTAAATTTAAAATCCTCCGCATATCGATATTGGCTTTGGGGAAATTACTTTTAATCAAATCAAGATGTTCATTATGTGTATAATGACCGCCGTTTTCTTTCAAAAACATCAACAAATCATAATTTGTTGGGTTAGATAGTTGTTTTTCAGTCATAGTTGCCACTCTCATATGATTCATCATCATCTTCAAAAGCATCAATGCATAAACATACGATTAAAAGAATAATTAAAATAATCGCGCCCCATGAATAACGATCTAAATTTTCAATAAATTCAAGAATTCCCATTTCCTTCTTCCTTAATGCTTAATGCATCGCGTAAACTAAGATAAAGAGATTCCGCTTCATTTCTATAAAGTGATAATTCTCGCCCTGGGACACTACCAAGATTAATAATATAAAATTCACCAGAATCTGTATTTAAAGGCTTACAAGTGAAAAATTCACGTTGTGGATCAGAATCAGAACTTTTAATAATTGGTGCTGGTGGATTAATACCACGCCAGGCTAAAAGCTCTCGCGCCATTGTGGCAGCATCACCACATTGAACATGATCGGTTTCTTCAATATTTTGCAATTCTTCATTCTTTAACATTATGCATTTTTCTTCTTTTTAGCGTTGCGTAATTTGGTTATTCTTGATTTTACTGCCCGTGTTTCTGCTGGGCTTTCTGCCACCGTCAATGCAAATTTTAATGCTTGCAATTGAGTAGTAAATAAATAATCTCCCGGCCCTTTATCTTCAGGGAATTGAGATCGGCAACATGCCGGGATATTCTTAAACCATAAACCATTTTTATCTTGCGTCAGTGAACCGCGCATTGTTAGATTTACATATCGTGTTTCATTAGGAAATGCTTTAGGGACACCATATTGTGATTGACTATTTCGTTTTCGTCGTATGTTTCTAACTTCCCATTCATCTATAGTTATTTCTACGCGGCCTTTATCATCTGTATACGGCCAGCAACTATAAAAAATTTTTCCTGGTTTTATTTTCATATTAAAAATCCCTATAGCAATGAAGTCTCCATTTTTTTAGGAACTAATAACGCTGAATCTTTAACTGCCTGTGGTATCTTATCATCTGAAACAGTTTCAAATTGAATATGAGTTGCACTAGTCCAGCCATGAAGTTGCCCAACTGCTAAAGTATTCACTGAAACTAACCAACGATGCATATCATAATGACATTGCCTAGCATCTGCCAAATTAACCGCTGTAACCACATACCAAAAACGGAACTCTTCACCACTTGCCGATTTAGCAGGTCTGCGATCAGCAATCCAAGCGGGATCGCCATCAAACCAGCCAAATCTAAAATATTTTTCCCGTACAATCTGCCCTACATAAGCAGGGGCATTAATGGGAGTCTGATTATAACAATCAATAGCCTCTTTTTCTGTTTGATATTCTTCTTTACATGTATGGCAAAGATATGTTGCAGGAATCGCGGCAATAGATGTAATAACCGGGCGCTTTATTAATTCAATCATTATTTTTTTCATCCTTTTTAAAATAAATTGATAGTTCGGAATCTTCCATTTCACCAGCGATCAACGGATGCAAATCTAAAATGTTTTTACTTGGATTTGGTTTTGCTGGAGACAAAAACCAATCACTAACCGAACCACAACCCATGCGGCGCCGATATTTCCAGGCCACTGGATCAGCTGATAACTTAGCCTCTAATTCTGTATTTCTTTTACGGAGATAAATTAATTCTTCATTTTCCGTCATATGATGTCCTTTGTAACATGTCACAATGAAAATTATCGCCACATATTCTAGTTTATTTTTTATTCAATTTTTTAACTAATTCATTAATGCAATCACGAGCATGTTGTTTATATGTTTCAGCCGCATCACCGCTATAACTCCCATCAACTGCTTCTTCAAATGCATCCAGGGTGTCAAAGAAACAGCCCGCCGCGATTTTGAATGTGTTATCCATCCAGACCGCAAAGATTGTACGCGAGCTATATCCGCAATTTTCGCGATATGAAACATTGCTAATCCGTTGAGGATCGAGATAGAAAGAGCCGCCAACACTGAGGTTATCCGGCAGGCTGGTGATGCCTGTGCTGCGCAAATCCAGGTAGCCGCCAACACTGAGGTTATCCGGCAGGCTGGTGATGCCTGTGCCCTCCAAATCCAGGGAGCCGCCAACACTGAGGTTAT